>NZ_FPBW01000011.1:0-210301 GCF_900116795.1 Methylobacterium sp. UNCCL125
GATCTCGGGCAAGGGATGCAGAACCCGGCTGGGGTCACGCCGGTCCGGGATCACGGCGGCGAGCTTGTCGGCGATGTCCAACCGCCGGGCGGCCTGGGCGAGCAGCAGGACGCCGCCATCCGAGGTCAGGCGTCCGCCATCGAAGGCGGCTGTGAGCTTCTTGCCCCGAACGGATGGAAACGCGAACGGGAGACACGTAGGATCGGACATGGCGGGCGTGGCAGGCTCGGTGCGGTCTGAAGGCTTGGCGTCAGCACCCAATCCCTAAGCCACATCAATGCTTTACGCTACGCTCGCCATCCCAGATCCACCGTCCTCGTGAATAAGACGGGCTAGTCAATTGCGGGGCGGCCCCACAGACCTGTGACCTTTGCCGACTTTTCGCCTCGCGGAAGTTGTGCAGGCGCGGCTCCCCATCCCCCGTTTTGACCGCACGTTCGGCCGATCTGTTTTAATCCCAGCACCGAAACGTGTATTTTTATGCCGGTTCGATTGACAGCCCGGAGGGATACCAGCACCATCCTGCTGGCATACCGTCGACCATCAGTCCCGCGCTGCTGAGTCCAATGCGGATGCTCGAGTACTTGAGACTTTATTTGCCTGCGGGCCAAGAATTTTTCGAAGAATCCCGGTCATCTTGTTCTGCCAAGCTGGGCCGCGGCAGGGCATACAGCCGGTCTGAGCACAGACCCCAACAATAATACTGCCAAGGAGGGATGGGTATGTCCGAGATCGTCAAACCGGCGGGGCGTGGCCGCTGGCTGCAACTCGCCTTCGGCGTCGTCTGCATGTGCATGATCGCCAACATGCAGTACGGTTGGACCTTCTTCGTGAACCCGATGCAGGAGCGGCACGGCTGGGATCGCGCGGCGATCCAGGTGGCGTTCACGCTGTTCGTCGTCACCGAGACGTGGCTGGTCCCGATCGAGGGCTGGTTTGTCGACAAGTATGGCCCGCGGATCGTCACGCTGTTCGGCGGCCTGCTCTGCGGCATCGCCTGGGTGATCAACTCCTACGCCGACTCGCTCACCGTGCTGTACATCGCGGCCGCGATCGGCGGCACCGGCGCCGGTGCGGTCTACGGAACCTGCGTCGGCAATTCGCTGAAGTGGTTTCCCGACCGACGCGGCCTCGCCGCGGGCATCACCGCGATGGGCTTCGGCGCGGGCTCGGCCCTGACCGTCGTGCCGATCCAGGCCATGATCAAGTCGCAGGGCTACGAGGCGGCGTTCTTCTACTTCGGTATCGGGCAGGGCGTCATCGTGATGCTCATCGCCCTGTTCCTGCGGTCGCCCGCGAAGGGGCAGGTTCCGGAGATCGCCCGGGTCAGCCAGTCGAAGCGCGACTACAAGCCCTCCGAGATGGTCCGCACGCCGATCTTCTGGGTCATGTACGCGATGTTCGTCATGATGGCGGCCGGCGGCCTGATGGCGACCGCGCAGCTCGGCCCGATCGCCAAGGACTTCAAGATCGCCGACGTTCCGGTCTCGCTGCTCGGGATCACGCTGCCGGCGCTGACCTTCGCGGCCACGCTCGACCGGGTGCTCAACGGCGTGACGCGTCCGTTCTTCGGCTGGGTCTCCGACCATATCGGCCGCGAGAACACGATGTTCCTGTCCTTCGCGATCGAAGGCCTGGGCATCTACGCGCTCAGCCAGTTCGGCCAGAACCCGATCGCCTTCGTGCTTCTGACCGGTCTCGTGTTCTTTGCCTGGGGTGAGATCTACTCCCTGTTCCCGGCGACCTGCGGAGACACGTTCGGCTCGAAATACGCCGCCACCAATGCCGGTCTGCTCTATACGGCCAAGGGCACGGCGGCGCTGATCGTCCCCTATACCAGCGTGCTCACGACCATGACCGGGAGCTGGCACGCGGTGTTCCTGGCGGCAGCGGCCCTCAACATCGTCGCGGCTCTGCTGGCGCTCTTCGTCCTGAAGCCGATGCGGGCCGCCTATACCAAGAAGCGCGAAGCGAGCCTCGCGCCGGTCCTGGCCCAGTAGCGCGGTCCAGGCGACACGAACCGACGAGAATGAGCCCGGCGCCGTCTTTACGGCGCCGGGCTTCCTGCATACCGGGGACCGGGCTTTCCGGAGATCGGGTATGGATAGGGACGAGCGGATCGCGCGGGAGAGCGTCGTGGCGGCGGCACGGGCGCTCGACGCCCAGGGGCTGAACCGCGGGACGTCGGGGAACGTCTCGGTGCGGTTCCGCGATGGGCTCCTGATCACACCCTCCGGCATGCCCACCGACAGGACGGGACCGGACGATGTGGTCCCGATGGCATTCGACGGCACCCACCCGCCGGATCAGAAGCCCTCTTCGGAATGGCGCTTCCATCGGGACATTCTGGTGTCCCGTCCGGAATTCGGTGCGGTGGTCCACGCACATCCGGTCTACTGCACCGCTTTCGCCATCTGCGGTCAGGCGATACCGGCGATCCATTACATGATCGCCGCCTTCGGAGGCCCGAGCGTGCGCTGCGCGCCGTATGCGCCCTATGGCACCGCTGAACTCTCGGACTTGGCCCTGACGGCGCTGGCCGATCGCAACGTCTGCCTCCTCGCCAACCACGGCATGATCGCGGCCGGCGCCGATCTGGAGAAGGCCCTGTGGCTCGCCGTCGAGCTGGAGACCCTCTGCCAGCAATATGCCGTCGCCCGGCAGATCGGGACGCCGATCATCCTGTCCGATGAAGAGATCGGCATCACCGTCGAGCGCTTTCGCGGCTATGGGCTGAATGCGGCGGGGAGCACAGGCTCAACGACCGCGTAGCCGAGAGGCCCCGCGGGATCGGTCGGGCGCCGCGCCGTCTAAGGTCGGATGCGCTCCACCGCCGGCGCGGGCATCCTATCGCCCGAGCACCTGCCCGACCGCCAGCCCGACCTCCTGGGCGAACGCGGCGGCCGCGATCTTCTTGCCGCCCTCCGCCTTGACCTTGCGAATCTCGATCCGGCCGCCCTGCGCGCAGACGCTGAACCCCGCGTCGTCGATGGCGATCACCTCGCCGGGCTTGCCCACGACATCGGCGAGCTTACGGACCCGATGCAGGGTGGAATCGAAGATCTGGAGCTTCTTGCCGTCGAGCGTCGTCCAGGCGCCCGGCGCCGGATTGGCCGCGCGGATCAGGTTGTAGATCTGCTCGGCATGAGCGGACCAGTGGATCTCCGCCTCCGCCCCCCGGAACCAGCCCTCGTAGCTGGCGGCGTCCTCATCCTGGTCGATCTCGACATGCTCTCCCGCAACGACGAGATCGGCCGCCTCGAGCATCGCCTCGACGCCCATCGGGAACAGGTTGTCGAAGTAGACGTCGCCCAGCGTCGCATCGGCGCCGATCGGGCAGGTCTTCTGCAGGATCACCGGCCCTTCATCGAGCCCGTCGGTGGGCCGGAAGATCGTGAGGCCGGTCTGCAGCTCGCCGCGGGCGATCGGCCAGTTGATCGAGGACGGGCCGCGATACCGCGGCAGCAGGCTCGGATGATACTGGATGGTGCCGTGCTTCGGGATGTTGACGAAGCTCTGGGGCGCGAATTGCAGCACGTAGGCCATGATGCCGATGTCGGCATCGAGCCCGCGCATCGCGGCCTCGGCCTCGGGACTCTTCAGGCTGGGGAACTGGAAGACCGTCAACCCCTTCTCGACCGCCGCGGTCTTGAGGACGTCCGGCTTGGCGCCGGGCTTCTCGGGCGCGCAGAACACCGCGGCGACCTCATCGCCTCGCTTGAGGAACGCCTCCAGGACCGCCTTGCCGAAATCCTGTTGGCCGATGAAGGCGATGCGCATGCAATCTCCTGGGCTTCGACCGGGCCCATGGCGGCCCGGGAAAGGGACGGTCGGAGCGCGGGGCGCGGCGGCGAACGGTCGTGCCCCGTTGGTCGGACGGCGTCATCCGAAGTCCGGGACGGTGCGGCCCCGGACACGACGGCGGCGAACCCAGGCCGGAGCCAGGGATCGCCGCCCGCCGCTCACTCTGCGGCGATCTTCTGGACGACGCCGATCGCGCCGGACTCGGAGATTTCACCGACCTCGGCCTCGGAATAGCCCAGCACGCTGCGCAGGATCTCCTCAGTATGCTCACCGAGCAGCGGGGAGCGCTTCACGTCGCTCGGGCTCGCCGACAGCTTGATGGGATTGCCCACCGTCAGGTACTTGCCGCGCGTCGGATGGTCGACCTCGACGATCGTGCCGGTCTTCCGCAGCGACTCGTCCTCGGCGATCTCCTTCATGGACAGGATCGGGCCGCAGGGGATGTCGTACTTGTTCAGCGTGTCCATCACCTCGAACTTGGACACCTTCATCGTCCACGCCTCGATCCGCGTGAAGATCTCGTTGAGATGCGGCAGTCGGGCCTTCGGCGTGGCGTAGTTCGGGTCGGTCTTCCAGCTCGGCTCGCCGATGATGTCGCAGATCGGCTCCCACACGGCGGCCTGGGTGATCACGTAGATGTAGGCGTTCGGATCCTGCTCCCAGCCCTTGCAGCGCAGGATGCGGCCCGGCTGACCGCCGCCGGAATCGTTGCCGGCGCGCGGAGTCGCCTCGCCGAACGGGATGCCTTCACCGAACTGGCTGTATTCCTTCAGCGGCCCGTGCTCGAGCCTCTGCTGATCGCGCAGCTTCACCCGGCACAGGTTGAGCACGCCGTCCTGCATCGCGCAGTCGACCTTCTGGCCGAGGCCGCTCTGGGTCCGGTGATACAGCGCCGTGACGATGCCGAGCGCGAGGTGCAGACCCGTTCCGGAATCACCGATCTGCGCCCCCGTCACCATCGGGATACCGTCCCGGAAGCCCGTGGTCGAGGCCGAGCCGCCGGCGCATTGCGCGACGTTCTCGTAGACTTTGCAGTCCTCGTAGCGGCCGGGACCGAAGCCCTTCACGGAGGCCAGGATCATGCGCGGGTTGGCCTCGTGGATCTTCTCCCAGGTGAGGCCCATGCGGGCGAGCGCGCCGGGTGCGAAGTTCTCGACCAGGACGTCGCATTCCTTGATGAGGCGCCAGAGGACCTCCTTGCCCTTCGGATTCTTCGAATCCAGCGTGATCGAGCGCTTGTTGTGGTTCAGCATCGTGAAATAGAGGCTGTCCACGTCAGGAATGTCCTGAAGCTGCTGACGCGTGGCGTCGCCGACACCCGGCCGTTCCACCTTGATGACGTCTGCACCGAACCAAGCCAGGAGCTGCGTGCAGGTCGGGCCGGATTGAACGTGGGTGAAGTCCAGGATGCGGACGCCTTCGAGGGCCTTGGTCATGATCGGTCTCGGAGCTGGAGTCGGATTCGGGAATGTCGGAGGGCGGCTCAGGCCGCGCGGAATGCCGGCATGCTGCCTGCACGGGTCGGTGACGGGCAACGTGCGACGCCGGGGCAGGGACCTCTCATCCTCGAACGGATCATGTCTGCTATCCCTCCCAATGCGCGGTCTCGTCGTGTCGCGACACCGTCATTCGGACCCTGGGTGACGAGTCCTCGAATTTGTATACCACATGCCATTCGCCGGATGCGAGTGCCGATTGTGGATCGGGCCTGTGGCGGCCCGTGACGAAGCGTAAGCCGGCCAGCCGCGGCGCTCAACAGACAGCTTGCACCCCGGGACCAAGTGGGAGCGCCCCTTGGCATTCGCGGCCGGGCGGTCCATGATTTCGCCAAAATTGGCCCGCCGCCGCGGGATTAAAGTCGCAACGCTGCACGAGGAACGCCCATGCTCGCCAGCACCAGCCTGATCAAATCCTCCTGGATCGCCGTCGACGTCGCCCGAGACCGCGCCGAGCGCGTCCTCGTCGTGGAGACCTACATCGCGGTCAGTCCGCTCGAGCCGAACTACGATGCCGCGCAGTACGAGCGTGTCCTGGCCTGCGTCCAGAACGTGCTCAAGTCGCACCCGGAGATCGACCGCGCGTCGATCCTGAGCATGCACCGCGGTTCCGGCTGCACGGCGCTGTTCCGAGACCAGTCCGCCAAGCAGTCCGCCGCCGCCTGAGGGTCTCAACCCTCTCCGTCTTCGGCTGGCCGGGAGAGATCCGGCGGGTCCAGGGCGACGCGCGCCGCGTGAAACCACCAGAGCGGTATGTCGCGATTGGCCTGGGCCAGTTCCGAGGCCCAGCCTTCCTTCGGCATCACGTCGGCGCGGTCGGCGAACAGGCGCAACGCCGCCTCCGCGCGCTCCCTGCGGCACCGTTCCGCTATGGCCCGGCGCTCGGCCTCGGCGCGCGCATCCGTCTGCTCGATGAGGCGGCGGGTCGCGAGATCGTCGGCATCGAAGGCGAATTGCTGCCAGAACGCCTCCGCCTCCCGGGCAACGTCGCGCTCGCGGCGGAGCGTGGCGAGCGCTCCCTCGGCCGCCTCCCGGGCCGCTTCGGCCGTTTCAGCGCGCGCGAGAAGACGGTTGTTGGCCTCCAGAAGCTCGCGCTCCCGCTCCGGCGACATCCGCTGCCGACGCAGCACCCGCAACTCTTCCTCGTCGGCGAGGCGGCTCAGAAGCCATTCGGCGAGCGGGCCGTCGGCAAGGGCGTCGGCGGAGCGGCGATAGCGCTCGCGCAGACCCGGGTGACGGCTCTCGAAATCCGCGGCCTCCCAGCCCGCGCACGCCTCGCCCGCCGGACGGTCGTGATCGTAAAGGGTCCGCGCCAGGGCGTCGCGCAGGTCGTCCGGAAGTCGTGCCGCAGCGTGTCCGTTCATGAACCTGCATTCGCGATGAGCGATCGACGGAACTCTAGAACGCGCGCGCGCGACCGATGAGGCCATCGCGGTCTGGCGAACGCGGATTTTTCTACGCAGTCTATGGGCGCGCCGGCGGCGGCGCCCAGGGTCGTTCGGGGCCCGGCCGTCGGGTTGCCCGGATCGGGCCCGCATCTGGGCTCCCCCTCCACCGCGACCCCGCGTCAGGGCGGCGGATCTTCGGCTCGGGCGGGGGCCACGATGGATCGTCGCTCCTCCTGCTTGCCGCAACCTGTCGGGACAGGCCGAAGGCCGCCGCGCGGGACAATGCGCGATCGCCGCGGCGACGGGAAGGCCCGGGCTTCCGCCACGTCGCGCCACCCGCAGCCGACCGGCAGGTCGGCCCCGCGCTCACGATCCTGGCTGCGGGAGACCACGGGGCCTTCGATTCCCGATGGCGCGCTTCGAGGGCTCAGGATACATCCCGATCTGCGCGCTCCACACGTCGATCCCAGTCGATGGTCCATACAGGCTACAATCCGGCGCTCGTCGCCCTGTCGATCGGCCTCTCCATCTTTGCGTCCTACACAGCGCTGGATCTGGGCAGTCGCATCCGAGGGCCCGTCGCGGCGGGCCCCCGCTGGCCGTGGATCACCGGCGCTGCGCTCGCCATGGGCGGCGGCATCTGGTCGATGCATTTCGTCGGCATGTTGGCCTTCGAAACCGGCATGCCCACCACCTACGACATCGGCCTGACCCTCCTCTCCCTCGCGATCGCCGTTGCGGCCACCGGCGCCGGCTTTCTGTGGGTGGAGCGGACCGGGGAGGGGCTCGGCAGCATCCTCGTGGCGGGCGTGCTGATGGGTCTGGGGGTCGCCGGCATGCACTACACCGGCATGGCGGCGCTTCGGATCCCCGGCGACCTTTCCTACAATCGGCCCATAATCGCGCTCTCGGTGGCGATCGCCGTGACCGCGGCGACCGCGGCCTTGTGGCTCTCGTTTCACCAGCACGGCGTCTGGCAGAAGCTTGTCGCGGCCTGCGTCATGGGGGTTGCCGTGGCCGGCATGCATTACACCGGCATGGCCGCCGCGACGATCACCGTCGATGAAGGCGCCCCCCACGCCGCCCATGCGATGACGAGCGTGCAGGGCCAGCAGAATCTCGCGCTCTACGTCGCCGGCGCGACCTTCCTCATCCTGTTCCTGGCGATCCTCGCCTCGTCCCTGGACCAGCAGCGGGTGCAACGCGAATTGCTGGCGAGCGAGGCACGGTTTCGAGCCGCGGTGCAGGCCGTGCGTGGCGTCCTGTGGACCAACGATGCCGAAGGCCGGATGCTCGGCGACCAGCCCGGCTGGAGCGCGATCACCGGCCAGACGCGGGCGGAGTACCAGGGCTACGGCTGGGCCGACGCGGTGCATCCGGACGACGTGCAGGCCTCCATCGAGAGCTGGAACGCAACCGTCCGAGCGCGACAAACCTACGTCCACGAACACCGGGTCCGGTCCCGCGACGGATCATGGCGACATTTCGCGATCCGCGCCATTCCGGTGCTCGATGCACGCGGCGCGATCCGGGAATGGGTCGGCGTCCATACGGACATCACCGAACAGAGGCAGGCCGAAGCCGACTTGCGCGAGTCCAACGAGGAGATCCAGCGCTACGCCTATATCGTGAGCCATGACCTGCGCGCGCCGCTCGTCAACGTCATGGGGTTCACCAGCGAGCTGGAGGCGACCCGGACCGAGATCCAGGCGGCCCTTCGCGGGCACCCGGAGGCGGAGCGGCTCGACGGCGATCTCGCCGAGGCGCTCGGCTTCATCAAGGCGGCGGTGAACCGGATGGAAGGGCTGATCGCCGCCATCCTGAAGCTCTCCCGAGAAGGGCGGCGGCAATTCTCCCCCGAACGCCTCGACATGACGAATCTGCTGCGCGACGTGGCGGACGCTCAGAGGCACCAGACGGAGGCCACGGGCGCCACCGTGACGATCGCCCCCGACCTGCCGACGATCGTCGCCGATCGCGTGGCCGTCGAGCAGGTCTTCGGGAACCTGCTGGACAACGCCGTGAAGTATCTCGACCCCAGCCGGCCGGGACGCGTGACCGTGACCGCCACGGCCGTCGGAAACCGTCGGGTTTGTTTCTCCGTCGCCGATAACGGCCGGGGGATCGCCGCACGGGATCATGCCCGCGTCTTCGAACTCTTTCGACGCTCCGGCCTGCAGGATCGCCCGGGCGATGGAATAGGCTTGGCCCATGTCAAAGCCCTGGTGCGCTCGTTCGGCGGCCGGATCGAGGTCCGTTCGGAACTCGGCGTCGGCACGACGTTCGACGTGACCTTGCCCCGCGCTCCGGCTACAGCGGTCCAGATAGACCCCGAACCGGCGCCCATCGCCGCCGAATGAGCGTGGAGCCCGCCCGTGCATCCTGTCAGCATCGTGATGATCGAGGATGACGAGGGGCATGCGCGCCTCATCGAGCGCAACATCCGTCGCGCCGGCGTCAACAACGAGATCGTCCCGTTCCGGAACGGCACCTCGGCGCTGGACTACCTGTTCGGCGCGGACGGCACCGGCGAGGCGAGTGCCCGGCGGCATCTGCTGATCCTGCTCGATCTCAACCTGCCCGACATGACCGGCCTCGACATCCTGGAGAAGGTCAAGGCGAACCCGCATACGCGGCGCTCCCCGGTGGTTGTGCTGACCACCACGGATGACAGCCGCGAGATCCAGCGCTGCTACGATCTCGGGGCCAACGTCTACATCACCAAGCCGGTCAGCTATGACGGCTTCGCGAACGCGATCCGTCAGCTCGGATTGTTCTTCTCGGTCATGCAGGTTCCCCAGAACCCATGAGCACCGGGCGTGTCAGCGGGGACGGGACCGCCGCGGCGGCACGCATCCTCTACATCGACGACGATCCAGGCCTCGGTCGCTTGGTCCGGCGCGCCCTGGAGGCCCGGGGCTACGCGGTCGAGATCTGTCCCGACGGCGCCGCGGGGCTGGCACGGCTGGCGCAGGGCGGTATCGATGCCGTCGCCCTGGATCATCACATGCCCGGCCAGACCGGCCTCGATCTGCTGCCGGAAATCCGTGCCCTGCCTGAGGCGCCCCCGGTCATCTACGTGACCGGCTCCGAGGACAGCCGCGTCGCCGTCGCGGCCTTGAAGGCCGGCGCGGTCGACTACGTCTGGAAGGACGTTCAGGGGCAGTTCCGGGAGCTGCTGGGCGAGGCCGTCGCCACGGCGCTGCGGCAGGAGAGCCTGCGGCGCGACAAGGAACGCGCCGAAGCGGAGGTGCGCGAGGCGCGCGACCGCGCCGAACTGCTTCTGCGCGAGGTCAACCATCGCGTCGCCAATTCCCTGGCCCTTGTCGCGGCCCTGGCGCATATGCAGCGCAACGCCGTCACGGATTCGGCTGCCAAGGCTGCACTCGACGAGATGCAGGCCCGGATCTCGGCGATCGCCGGGATCCATCGGCGGCTCTACACCTCGGACGACGTCGAGTCCGTGGAGCTCGACGCCTACCTGCAGAGCCTCGTCGAGGAATTGCAGGCGGCCATGCGGGCGAGCGGGCGGGATCATGCCATCCGGCTCCGGGCGGCGCCCGTGCGCCTCTCGACGGACAAGGCCGTCTCGGTGGGCGTGGTCGTAACCGAGCTCGTCACCAACGCGTACAAGTACGCCTATCCGGTCGGCACGTCGGGCGAGATCCGCGTGGCGATCGAGTGCGATGCCGCCGACACCGTGCGGCTCGCTGTCGAGGATGATGGAATCGGCTGGACCGGAGAGGGTGAGATCCGCGGGACCGGACTCGGCTCACGGATCGTGCGTGCGATGGCATCGAACCTGCGCTCGGCATTGTCGTATGCCCCCGGATCTCCGGGCACGCGGGCGGTTCTCGCCTTTCAGGTCTGAGCGCGCAATCTCAGCCGTCGGTCCGGCTCGCGATTCGATCGAGGGCGTCGAGCATCGGCACGAGCGAGTCCTCGCCGAGCTGGTGGAAGCCCAGGGCCCGACTCATGAACAGGCCGAGGATCGCGAAGAACAGGACGGAACCCTCGCCCGGACGGGCGCCGTCGATCTGACCGAGCTGATCCAGCTGATCCACCACGAAGGCCTGAAACCCCTTCTGCGCCTCCGGCGACTCCATCGAGGCCAGCAGGAGTGCGCGCGCGGATTCGTTGTCCTCGCAATAATGCCCGCGCACATGCGCCACCATCGCCTTCGGGAACTGAGACGGGCCGGCGGGGATCGCCGCAGCGCATGCCGCGATCTCCTCGCGCACATCCGCAAGCTTGCGGGCGACCAGAGCCACCACCAACGCATCCTTCGACGCAAAATGGTGCAGAACCCCGCCTTTGCTCAGCCCGGCCTCGGCGGCAACCGCGTCGATCGTCAACCCCCGCACGCCCGCCTTGAGCAGTACCGCGGCGGCGGCCTCAAGGATGATCTCGGGCCGGGCCGCCAGCCGTTGTCGCTTCACCTGCATCGCTGACCTGCACTAAAAACCGTCTGGACGGTATGTAACGGATGGCGTAGGAACGCGCCACGCATTTCGCACGAGCCGCGCCGACACGGTCGATCGCATGAGCCGCATCGTCTTCCGTCCACCCCCATCCGTTGTACTGGTGTTAACCGCGCTCGCGTCGATCGGGTGCGCACGGGCCGAACCGGACGCCGCGCTCGATCCCGCGATGGCGCGCGTGCGGGTGGTGCAGGCACGCCGTACGCCTCAGGCGCTCGAGGTCGTGGTGACCGGCGACATCCAGGCCCAGGCGCAGGTCAACGTCTCGTTCCGGACCAACGGCAAGGTGGCCGAGCGGCGGGTCGAGGTCGGGGATCACGTCACCGCCAATCAGGTCCTCGCCGTTCTCGAGCCGCTGACCCAGCAGGCGAATCTCGACAACGCGAAAGCCGCCCTCGCTTCGGCCGAGGCACTCCTGACCCAGGCCAAGATGTCCTTCGAGCGTCAGAAGCAACTTCTTGCCGGCGGCTTCACCACGCGCTCGACCTACGACAATGCCGAGCAGGAGCTGCGCACGACACAGGCGGCCGTCGATTCGGCGAAGGCCGCTTTGGGAACCGCGCAGGAGCAGTTCTCCTATACGGAACTGCGCGCCGGCGTGGCCGGTGTCGTGACCAGCCGGAGCTTCGAGGTCGGCCAGGTGGTCCAATCGGGGCAGACCGTTCTCGTGATTGCGCAGGACGGCCCCCGGGATGCGGTCTTCAATGTCTACGAATCGCTGCTGGCCCAGCCGCCGGCGGGCGACACCATCGCGGTCGCGCTCCAGTCGGATCCGGCGATCACTGCGGTCGGGACCGTGCGCGAGATCTCGCCGACGGTGGATGCGGCGAGCGGCACCGTCCGGGTCAAGATCGGACTCAAATCGACTCCGGCCGCGATGGGGCTGGGTGCCGTCGTGGTCGGCCGCGGGCGCTTCGCGCCCCATGAAGCGGTGATCCTGCCCTGGTCGGCGCTGTACCGCTACGACGGGCAACCGTCCGTGTGGATCTACGACCCCGACCGGCGGACAGTCTCGGTCCGCGCCGTCGAGATCGACCGCTTCGGGCCCGACATCATTGCGCTGAAGCGCGGCGTCGAGCCGGGCGAGCGCGTGGTCGTCGCCGGCATCCAGTTCCTGCGCCCCGGTCAGACCGTCGCGGCCGCCGAGATCGGAGCTCGCCCGTGAAGGCGCACACGTATCTCGCCCTGAGCCTCGTCGCGGCAGCGCTGGCGGCCTGCAACGGGCACGGCGAGGAGGGCGGCGAAGCCGCGGCAGCGGCCCCGATACGTCCGGTGCTCACGCAGGTGGTCGTGCCGAGCGACACCGTCATGTTCGGGCCCTTCGCCGGCACGATCGAGCCGCGCTATCAGGCGCAGCTCGGCTTCCAGATTCCCGGCCGCATGGTGGCGCGGGACGTGACGATCGGCGACCTCGTCACCCGGGGCCAGCGCCTCGCGGCCCTGGACACCATCGTGACACGCTTCGACCTGACCCGTGCCGAGGCGGACCTCGCCGATGCGAAGGCGCAGGCCGAGAACGCCGAGGCCGCCGAGGCGCGGACCCGGCGCCTGATGTCGGGCAACAGCGTCGCCCAGGCCACGCTCGACCAAGCGGTTGCCAAGCGCGAGACGGCCCGGGCGCGGGTGGACCAGGCCTTGTCCAGCCTGCAGAAGGCCCGCGACCAGATGGGCTACACCGAGCTGAAGGCCGAGTTCGACGGTGTCGTGACCCAGCGCCTCGCCGAAGTCGGCCAGGTGCTCACCGCCGGCCAGGGTGTCGTGACCGTGGCGCGGCCGGACGTCCGCGAGGCCGTGGTCGACATTCCCGAGGTCTATGTCGGAGCGCTGCCGGCGGACGGCGTCTTCACCGTCGCGCTCCAGAGCGCCCCGGAGCTCACGGCGCGCGGGCGCGTCCGCGAGATCGCGCCGCTCGCCGAATCGGGGACGCGCTCCAAGCGCATCCGGATCAGCCTCGACCAGCCCGGCCCGGCCTTCCGGCTCGGCGCGACCATCAACGTGTCGCTGATGCGGAATGTCTCGCCCACCGTGCTGCTGCCGGCATCGGCACTGCTCGAGGACGGCGGCCGCCGCTCGGTCTGGGTCGTGTCCGCCGACGGGAAGTCCGTGTCGCTTCGCGACGTGACCGTAGCGGCGGCGCGGGACAACGCGGAGGACGGTCGCATCGCGGTCGTCGATGGGCTGAAGGCCGGCGAACGCGTCGTGGTCGCGGGGGTCCATGTCCTCAAGGAAGGCCAGGCCGTGCGCCTGGCCAACGGCGCCGTCTGATCCGGCCGCACGGGGTTTTCGCGTGAAGGATTTCAACCTTTCCGACTGGGCGCTCGAGCACCGCTCGTTCGTCTGGTTCCTGATGCTGGTCTCGCTCGTGGCGGGCGTGATGGCCTATGGCCGCCTCGGCCGCGAGGAGGATCCTCCGTTCACCATCAAGACGATGGTCGTGCAGACGACTTGGCCGGGCGCGACCATCAAGGATACCCTCGATCAGGTCACCGACCGGGTCGAGAAGGAACTCCAGCAGCTCAACGGCCTCGACTACGTCCGCAGCTACACGACCCCGGGATCCTCCACAGTCTTCGTGAATTTCCGCGACACCCTGAAGAAGGGCGAGGTCCAGCCCGCCTTCTACCAGGTCCGCAAACGTCTCGGGGATATCAAGAGCCAGTTCCCGGACGGTGTGCAGGGGCCGTTCTTCAACGACGAGTTCGGCGACGTCTACGGCAACGTCTACGCCTTCACGGCCGACGGCCTGACTCACCGGCAGTTGCGCGACTACGTGGAGAGCATCCGCACCGACGTGCTGCGCGTGCCCGATATCGGCAAGACGCAGCTGCTCGGCACCCAGGACGAGACCATCTATCTCGACTTCTCGACCCGGAAGCTCGCCGGTTACGGCATCGATCTCCAGGCCCTGATCAAGGCGCTTCAAGCGCAGAACGCCGTCTCGGCATCCGGGGTCGTTCAGGCCGGACCGGAGCGCATTTCGCTGCGGGTCAGCGGCTCCTTCGCCTCCGAAGCCTCGCTTCAGGACTTCAATCTGCGGGTGAACGATCGCTTCTTCCGTCTTGCCGACATCGCCGAGATCAGCCGCGGCTACGAGGATCCGCCCGCGCCCCTGTTCCGGGTGGACGGCAAGCCCGCGATCGGGCTGGCCATCGCGATGCGTCCGGGCGCCAACCTGCTGCATTTCGGTGAAGCGCTGAAGGAGCGCATGCGGCGGATCGAGGCGACGCTGCCGGTGGGCGTCGGCGTCCACCTCGTTTCGGATCAGCCCAAGCAGGTCGAGCATGCGGTCGGCGGCTTCACCGAGGCGCTGGTCGAGGCCGTGGTCATCGTGCTGGCCGTGAGCTTCGTGAGCCTGGGCATCCGGGCCGGCCTCGTCGTCTCGGTGTCGATCCCCCTCGTGCTGGCGATCGTCTTCGTGGTCATGCAGATCATGGACGTGACCCTGCAGCGCATCTCGCTCGGCGCGCTGATCATCGCGCTGGGCCTGCTGGTCGACGACGCCATGATCACCGTCGAGATGATGGTCGCGCGGCTGGAGCGGGGCGACACGCTGCGCAAGGCCGCCACCTTCGCGTACACGTCGACGGCGTTCCCCATGCTGACCGGAACGCTGGTGACCGTGGCGGGCTTCCTGCCGATCGGCTTCAACGGCTCCGGCGCGGGCGAATACACCTACTCGCTGTTCGTGGTGATCGCCGCATCGCTGCTGGTATCGTGGGTCGTGGCGGTTCTGTTCGCCCCGCTCGTCGGCGTCACGCTGCTGCCGAAGACCATGAAGCACCACACGGAGAAGCGCGGCATCTTCACGCGCCTGTTCATGGCGGCCCTGCGCGTCGCCATGCGCTGGCACTGGACGACGGTGGTGGTCTGCCTCGCGCTGATGGCGGCCGCCATCGTCGGGATGGGGCATGTGCAGCAGCAGTTCTTCCCGTCCTCGGACCGCTCCGAGGTGCTGGTCGACCTCACCCTCCCGCAGAACGCCACCATCGCCGAGACCAGGGCGCAGATGGACCGGTTCGAGACGAACCTGAAGGGCGATCCGGACGTGTCGAGCTGGTCGTCCTATGTCGGTCAGGGCGCGGTCCGATTCTACCTGCCCCTCGATCAGCAGCTCGCCAACGCCTTCTTCGGTCAGATCGTCATCGTCACGAAGTCGCTCGAGGTGCGCGACCGCGTGATGGCGCGTCTCCAGGCCATCGCCCTGCGCGACTTCGTCGGCACCGACGTGCTGGTGCAGCCCCTGAGCCTCGGACCGCCCGTAGGCCGACCGGTGCAGTACCGCCTCAGCGGCCCGAACATGGAGACGGTGCGCCGCCTCTCGCTCGACCTCGCCAACGTGGTGGCCGGCGACAAGCGGCTCGACGTGCCGACCTTCGACTGGAACGAGCCCGGCAAGGTGCTGCGGGTCGAGATCCTTCAGGACAAGGCGCGTCAGCTCGGCGTCACCAGCCAGGACGTCGCCGGGATCCTCAACGGGATCGAGGGCGGCCAGGCGATCACGCAGGTCCGGGACTCGATCTATCTGGTCAACGTCGTCGGCCGCGCCCGCGCGGTGGAGCGGTCTTCGCTGGACACCCTGCAATCGCTGCAGGTCGGTCTCGCGAACGGCACAGTGGTCCCCGTGCTCGCCTTCGCCCGGATCGGCTACGATCTCGAGCAGCCGATCGTCTGGCGCCGCGACCGTCTGCCGACCGTGACGGTGCGCGCCACGATCCACGACGCGACCCAGCCGGCCACCATCGTGGCCGCTCTGCAGCCCGGCATCGACGCCTTCATCAAGGCGCTGCCGGAGGGCTACACCGTCCAGACCGGCGGCGCCGTTGAGGAATCCGCCAAGGGCCAGGGCCCGATCGCGGCCGTCGTCCCGGTCATGCTGCTCGCCATGGCGTTCCTGCTGATGATGCAGCTCCAGAGCTTCGGCCGGATGATCCTCGTCTTCACCGTGGCGCCGCTCGGCCTGATCGGCGTCGTGCCGGCCCTGCTCCTGTTCGACAAGCCGATGGGCTTCGTCGCCATCCTGGGCATCCTGGCGCTGATCGGGATCATCATCCGCAACGCGGTCATCCTGGTGAGCCAGATCGAGGAGTTCCGGGCCGAGGGGATGGCCCCCTGGGAAGCGGTCTTCGAGGCGACCCACCACCGCATGCGGCCGATCCTGCTGACGGCAGCCGCCGCGAGTCTGGGCCTGATTCCGATCGCCCGGGAGGTCTTCTGGGGTCCGATGGCTTTCGCCATGATCGGCGGGATCCTGGCGGCGACTTTCCTCACGCTCCTGTTCCTGCCGGCCCTCTACATCGGCTGCTACCGCATCCGCCCGGATGCGGGCGCCCGTCCGGCGGCCCACGCCGGCTGATCGCCCGGCTCACGCGATCGCAGCGCCCGCGGGTGCTGCGAGAAACGGTCGGCCCGCCCCTCCGCCCCCTCAGGGCGGGCCGACCGTGACGAAAGCTTGATCGCGGGCCGCGGCCCGTCATCGGAAACCTTGCGGTCGCTTGGCGCGTAGGGTGCGGCGAGAACGAGGACCGCCCCATCCATGAACGCCTTCATCGCCGTCGTATTGGTCTGCGCCAACGGCCTGGCACAGGATGCCTGCACGGACGCCCAGGCCCTTGAGGTCCGCAAGGTCCGAGTTGCCAACGAGCTCGGATGCGCCACCGGCTGGCAGGAAATCATCGCCCGCACCGAGCGCCGCGACGAGATCGGCAAGACCGCCTACCTCAAGACCGAGTGCCGCCGCGTGAAGGACCCGCAGTGACGCCCGCGCCGCGCGGCTACTTGTCGTACTTGATGTAGGCGAAGCGCGGATCCGTGGGCGTCCCTTCGAGGCCCTGTCCCTCCAGGGCCGGCTGCCAGGACACGACCTCCTCGATTTTCCGGGCGAGGGCGAAGTCCTTCTCGGTGATGCCTTTGGCGGCGTGGTTCATCAGCCGGACCTCGACCCAGGCATAGGACGCCGTGATGTCGGGATGATGCCAGGCTGCTTCGGCGAGGTGACCCACGGTGTTGATCACCATCAGCGTGCCCTTCCAGCCGGCCGTTTTGTAGGTGCGGCGGATCCAGCCATCCTCCAGGCGCCAGGCGGGCAGTTCGGCCTTCAGCCGCGCCTCCACGGTCGCCTCGTCCAGAACTCCCTCGCGTCGCTCGGTCATGATCGCATGTCTTCCCTGATGGCGTCTCGGTCGAGGGTGCCGCCGCAGCCGGTTGCGCGCAAGCGTGTTCCGCACGGTGGACGGAAACGGGTGTGAGCCCTATGACCTTTTTCCAATGGCGTCCCGTTCATGCGGCACGTCAGTCTACCGCCGTCGAAGACTGCGTAATACGATGGGAGAAGGCGTGATGCTGTCACGGCGCGCGATGCTCGCCGGCGGCCTGCTGGGCGGCCTCGGCCTGCGGGCGGCGCGCGCGGACGTGCCGACCATCCGTCTCGGGAGTCTGCCCTTCGGGACGTCGACCTGGGAGGCTGCGGTGATCAAGGCCCGCGGCCTCGACACCGATAACGGCTTTCAGCTCGATGCCGTGAAGCTCGCCGGCAACGACGCGGCCCGCATCAGCTTTATCGGAGGACAGGTCGATACGATCATCGGCGACCTGCTCTGGGCCGCCCGCCTCGGCAATGACGGGCAGGCGGTGCGCTTCATCCCGTACTCGACCTCCGAGGGCGGCGTGATGGTACCGGCCGGGAGCGCGGTGAAGAGCCTCAAGGATCTCGCCGGCAAACGCCTCGGGGTGGCCGGCGGTCCCCTGGACAAGAACTGGCTGCTGCTCCGGGCGCAGGCGAAGGACGCGGCCGGAATCGACCTGGAGCGCGAAGCCGAGATCGCCTACGGCGCGCCCCCGCTGATCACGCTGAAGCTGGAGCAGGGCGCCCTCGACGCAGCGCTCACCTACTGGACCTACTGCGCCCGCCTTCAGGCGAAGGGGTTTCGCCAACTGGTCGGTGCCGAGGACATCATGCACGCCCTCGGCGTCCCCGGTGACGTGGCGCTGATCGGCTACCTGTTCCAGGACACCACCGTGAAGGAGAAGCCTGCTGCCGTGGCGGCCTTCGCGCGGGCGTCGCGGGCGGCCAAGGACATCCTGGCCTCGGATCCGAGCGCGTGGCAGATCGTGCGCCCGCTGATGGCGGCCGAGGACGATGCGACCTTCGAGGCGCTCAAGCGCAACTTCCTCGCCGGCATCCCGCGGCGCCCCGTGGCGGAGGAGCGCGCCGATGCCGAGAAACTCTACACCGTGATGGCGCGGCTCGGCGGAGCGCGCCTCGTCGGAAAGGGCGACGCACTGCCTCCCGACCTGTACTACACCGGTCGCAATGGGTGATGCGCCGGCCCAGCGGGCCACCGTTGCAGCGGTCCAGACACTCGGGATCGCCTGGGCGTGCTGACCCGCATCGCGTCTTTGGTCGTGCTCCTTGCAGCCTGGCAGTTGGCTGCACTCGAGGCGGGATCGCGCCTGCTGCCAGCGCCGCTGGCGGTGCTGCGCTTCATCGTTCAGGAGGCGGAGCGCGGCGACCTCGCACACAATGTCGGCATGACGCTGCTCCGCGTAGCGATCTCATTCACGGTGGCGATGCTTCTCGGCGTCGTCCTCGGCGTCGCGCTCGGACGCTCGAAGGTCACCGATCTCACGCTCGACACGCCGCTTCTCGTCCTCCTCAACACGCCGGCCCTGGTGATCACCGTACTGGCCTATGTCTGGGTCGGGCTCACCGAGACCGCGGCGATCCTGGCGGTGGTCCTCAACAAGCTCCCGAATGTCGCGGTGATTGTCCGGGAAGGGGCCCGTAATCTCGATCCCGGCCTCGACGAGATGGCCCGCGCCTATCGGCTCGACCGGCTTACCTGGGCCCGCGACCTCCTGATCCCGCAGCTCCAGCCCTACATCGTCACGGCGGCGCGGTCCGGCCTCTCCCTCGCCTGGAAGATCGTGCTGGTGGTGGAGCTGCTCGGTCGTCCCGACGGAGTCGGCTTCGCGATCAACTATTACTTCGTCCAGAGCACCGACGTGGCGGCCATCATCGGCTACAGCCTCGTCTTCATGGCCGTGATGATCGGCATCGACGTCCTCCTGCTGCAGCGGCTCGAAGCCTATGTCCGTCGCTGGCGCTGAGCCCGTTCTTCAGGTCGCGATCGCGTCGAAATGGTATCGGCCGCGCGATGCCGAACCGGTCGAGGCAGTTCGCAACCTCGAATTCGACGTCGCAGCCGGGGAAATCGTCTGCCTGATCGGGCCATCGGGCGCCGGGAAGACCACGACGCTGCGGATCCTGCTCGGCCTCGATACCGCGTTCGAGGGACGCGTCTCCGGGGCGGAGCGGGCCGGTATCGTATTCCAGGAGCCGCGGCTGCTCCCCTGGCGCAGCGTCGAGCACAATGTCCGCCTCGGGCTCCCTCGGGCGCGGCGCGGGCTCGACCTTGACGGCTTGTTCGCGCAGCTCGGCCTGACGGCATGGCGGGCCAGCTATCCGAAGGCGCTCTCCCTGGGGATGCAACGCCGCGTGGCACTGGCGCGGGCCCTGGCCGACGGGCCGCGGGTACTGGTCCTCGACGAGCCCTTCGTGTCCCTCGACGATGCCGCCGCCGCCGAGCTTCGCGGCCTCGTGGTGGATACGGTGGATCGGTCCGGCATGAGCGTCCTGATGGTGACCCACAACGTCGCCGAGGCGATCGGAATCGCCGACCGTCTGCTGCTGGTCTCCCGGCGCCCGGCGAGTCTCATCGCTGCCGTGTCCCTCGATCGACCGCGCCGGGAACGCGACCGCGCCTGGGCCGAGGCGACCCGGGCGAACCTCGCAGCGCAGCATCCGGAGATCATCGCGCTGTAACCTCCGCAACGGGCCCGCGTGATCGCTTGAGCAGCGACGTTCGACGCAGGCCGTTCCGCGGTCGACGACGAACGCTCCGACAGCCGGCGCGACAGCTTTCAGCCTTGGGCTGTCTCGGCTCGGTCCAGTTCGAGAGCCAAGCCCGATCGGCGAGACGGGAATCTACCCGACCGGCCGCAGGCCAGATCGCGCGGCGGCAACGTCTGCGACGTTGCCATACTCGACCGGCATGCAGGTCAGCGCCTGGGCGGCGGCGAGCGCAGCCTTCGCGAGACGGACGGCCCGCATGGGGCCTCCTCAGGCCGGTCGTCCGGCTGCGAAAGCCCGGAGACCGGTCACGGTCGCCTCAATTCGCCTTCGCCTCGACGTCCAGCCGGTCGAGCACGGCCGCCGGCGAGCGCGCCGCGCCGAGATCGATGAAACCGATCCCGGCGGGCTCTTTGGACTTCGCGTGCACCACGAGCTTGCCGGGCTTCATCACGAACTGGCCCATGGCGGCGCCGATGCCCTTGGCGGCCGCGCTGTTGCCCAGGATGATCGGCACGCCGAGCAGGCTGGCGGTGACGTACTCCTTGCGCAACTCGTCCGGCTTGAGGCTGAGATCCTTCGATTGCGCGGCCAGGAAGCGCTCGAACAGGCCCGCGTTCTCCACCGTCAGGTCGAGGGCCTTGGCGCTTCCCGAAAACATCACCATGGTCGCGGCCGGCAGGGTGCCGGAGAACAGCTCGGGCCCGATACCGCCCAGCGTGCCGGATAGCCGGACGGTGCCGATGTCGCGACCCGACACCGTCACCTCGCGCAGGGCAAGGTCGCGGGCCTTCTCATCCAAAGTGGCGTCGGCCACGAGGTCGAGGTCGAGATCCCGGTACCCGTAAACCGGCAGCATGCCGATGATCGGCGCGCCCGCCACGAGATCCGCCGGCAGGTTGAGGCCGGAGAGACTGAGGCGGGTCGCGCTGGGCACGCCGTCATTCGGCGCCCCCAGAGCGAGTGTGGCCTCGCGCAGGGCGATCCGGCGGACCGGCCGGGGCGATACCGACAGGGCGAGGGGGTCGGCGGCGGTGTCGCCCGTCCTCGGATCTGCCGGCCTGCCAGGCCCCGCCCGGCCAGAGTCGGAGAGGCCGCCGCGGGCCGGAGCCCGACCATCACGCGGCGGCGCCCGCTCGGGTTCGCCGTCGGGCGGCAGCTCGATCGACAGGTCGCTCAGGGTCAGATTGCCGAGCTTGGGCGTCAGGCGGCGCATCTCGATATCGGAGAAGCCGGGCCCGGCCGTCGGCTCGGCGGCGATCCCCTGGAGGGCCGCGACGGTCGGCACCAGCGAGGTCCCGAGGACGGCGAGGCGACCGACATGGACACGCAGACTGCCGCGCGACAGCGCCAGGTTGTCCAGGACGGTGCTGCCCTCCGACCCGGCGGAGGTGTAGGCGGCCCGGCCGATCTCGAACAGAACCGGCCCCTTCGGATCGGAGTCGCTGACGCTGAGGCCCTGCATCTCCAGGCTGCCGACGGCGGTGGCGGCGATGAGATCGGCCGCCGCGGCGGCCAGGGGACGCCGGTCGCTGGAGCCATCGAAACCGCCGGCCACGATCGCGAAGGCGCCGCTCCAGCCGTCGGGGATCTGCCGGCCGCCGAGATCACGCCCGTCGAGGCGTGCGATCTTCACCGTCGTGCCGCGCGCGTCGGAATAGGTCACATCGGAGACCTGGATGGTGCCATAGACCCGCTGGACCGGTCCCTTGCCGTCGCCCGGAACCGTGTACAGCCGGCTGAGGGCCGCCAGATCCAGATCCGTGGCGCGCACCTGCCCGTAGGTTCCGGAACCGCGGTTCGGCCCGGCGACGGAGCTGACCGTGGCGCCGGCCGCCGTCAGTTCCCCGACACGGCCGGCGCGGATGTCGCGGGCGACCACATCGCGGTAGGTGACGGTCTGCCGGTTGTCGCCGGGACCCGCATTCTCGGAGGTGAGGACCGGCACGGTGAGGCTGCCCGCATCGAGCCGGGCGAGCCGCTGCTCCCAGGGCACGTTGGAATCGGGCCGCAGGATCGCCGCAAGATCCTCCTTGGAGAGGCGCGTGCCGCTCGCCGTGAGCTTCGGGGCCTTCAGCAGCGTGCCGCCGAGCGGGATGACCACGTCGGTGACCGTCACGTCCTGGACGGCGGCGGCGCCCTCCTGCGCGGCGAGTGGCGCGGGGGCGAGGCCGAGGAGGACGAGGATACCGGTTGTCGCCCAGGCCGACCGGAGGCGGAGGCGGGCCTTCGGGTGGTTCATGGCTGCATCCGGACCAGGGCTCGCGCGGGAATTCCCTAGCCGTGCCGCGTTTTTTGAGGCGAGGCAATCAGGCATGCCGGCCCGGGCGACCGTGCCGGCACCGGTGTCGTATGGACGCAACGGCGCGGATGCGCCGGGCGGGTCGCTACAACGAGAAGGAGGTGCCGCAGCCGCAGGAGGCGGTGGCAAGCGGGTTCTCGATCTTGAAGGACTGGCCGATCAGATCGTTCACGAAGTCGATCGTGGAGCCGTTCATGTACTCCATCGAGATGGGGTCGACGATGACGGTGGCGCCGTCGCGCTCGATCGCGACGTCCTGCGCCTCACGGGTGCGGGCGATGTCGAAGGCATACGAGAAGCCCGAGCAGCCGCCGCCATTGACGCTGATCCGCAGCGACGAGCCGGCCGGCTCCGCCCCCATGATCTCGTTGATGCGCTTGGCCGCGCGGGCGGTCAGGGTGATATCAGCCATCAGTCTCTGGCCACGCAATCGTTCGGTGGACGGCGCACCCCGCCTGTTGCCGAGGGCGTCCCGGCCCACAAGATATGAGGCGCAAGCCCGCGCCGCAACGCGCCGGGCGAGGAGCCGTCATGAGCAGGGTGCGTGAGTTTGCGAGCGGATGCCGTGCGATCCAACGGTGAGCGCTGGCGCGCGGCCTACGCCACCGATCCGGCCCGCACCCGGGGACGCCTGATCCCCGAGGCCGGTTCGCCGACCCGCAGCGACTTCCAGCGGGACCGGGACCGGATCATCCACTCGACGGCGTTCCGGCGGCTGAAGCACAAGACGCAGGTCTTCGTGCATCACGAGGGCGACCATTACCGCACCCGCCTCACCCACACCCTCGAGGTCAGCCAGATCGGCCGGGCGCTCGCCCGCGCCCTCGGGCTCGACGAGGATCTTGCGGAGGCGCTGGCCCTCAGCCACGACCTCGGCCACACCTGTTTCGGCCATACCGGCGAGGACGCCCTCGACGCCTGCATGGCCCGCTACGGCGGGTTCGACCACAACGCCCAGGCCCTGCGGATCGTCACGCGGCTGGAGCGGCGCTACGCCGGCTTCGACGGGCTGAACCTCGCCTGGGAGACCCTGGAGGGCCTCGTCAAGCACAACGGCCCGCTGCTGACGGCCGACGGCCAGCCGACGCCCCGCTACGCAGCGCGCGGCATCCCGGCGGCGATCCTGGAATACGATGCGCTGAACCCCTTCGACCTGTGGAGCCAGGCCGGCCCCGAGGCCCAGGCGGCCTCCCTCGCCGACGACATCGCCTATGCCGCCCACGACCTCGACGACGGGCTGCGGGCCGGCCTGTTCGAGATCCCGGAGCTGCGCGCGGTCCCGTTCCTGGCCGGGCTGCTCGACGAGATCGACCGGCTGCATCCGGGCCTGGAGCCCTCGCGCATGATCCACGAACTCGCCCGGCGGGTGATCACCCGCTTCGTCGAGGACGTGATCCGCGAGGGCGGACGCCGCATCGCCGAACTGGATCCGCGCCGCGTCGAGGACATCCGGAATGCGGATCAGGCGGTCATCGTCTTTTCGCCGGAGATTGCGGCGGCCGATGCCGATATCATGCGCTTCCTGTGGGACCGCATGTACCGGCATCCCGGCGTGGTGGCGGTGCGGAAGAAGGCCGACGCCATCGTCAACGACCTGTTCGCCGCGTTCACCGCGGCGCCGTCCCGGATGCCGGAGGAGTGGAGCGCCGGTCTTGAGGAGGCCAGCGAGGCGCGGGTCGCCCGCCGGGTCGCCGACTACATCGCCGGCATGACCGACACCTATGCGGTCCTGGCGCATCGCAAGCTCTACGCGACGACGCCGGACCTGCACTGGGAATTGCCCAGCCGGGGCCTGCCCCTCGCCGAGCCCTGAAGGCCCGGCGCGGGATGGGTTGGGATCAGCAGCCGCAGCCGCAGGTGAAGCTGCCGTAACACCCGCCGTAGCCACCGCCGTAGCCGTAGCCGTAGCCGCCGTAGGCCGCCGGATAGCCGTAGCCGCCATAGGCGGCCGGGTAACCGTAGCCGTAGCCGCCAGACCCGTAACCACCATAGCCGTAGCCGCCGTAGACGCTCCCGGCGGCGAGCCCGAGCCCGAGGCCGATCCCCGCGCCGGCCAGCCCGTAGCCGAGGGCCCGTCCGTAGCCGCGGCGATAGCCGTAGCCGTAGCCGCGCCCGTAGAAGCCGCGGGCCGCGTAGCCGCCCCGGTAGCCGTAGCCGCCCCGGAAACCACCGTGGACGCCGCCGTGGAAGCCGCCGCCGTGGAAGCCGCCCGCCTCCGCACCCGGCGCGGCCAGGATCAGGGCGCAGAGCGCCGTACCCGCAATCGTCAAGGTCTTCATCAGTAACTCCGCGATCGGCCCACGCGCGATCGTCGGCGATGACACAGTGTCGTCCCGGCCAAAACAAGCCGAACACTGCGCGATCCGTATTCGTCGCGTGGGATAACGTGGGAGCGCCGCGCGCTTGGTTACCGGACCGATGCCGGGAATGTGGGCTCCTCCAGGCCGGCGAACCGCTCGGCGCCGTGACACCCTCCCGCCCCCTTGCTAGACCGCCCGGGCGGGCACAGGCCGGACGGGCCGGGCGACGAGACCCCCGCGCAAGCGAGATCGAGACCCATGAACATCTTCGCCCTGTTCGAGGCGCGCGTGCGCGAGGCCGTGGAGGCGCTGACCCGCGCCGGCCATCTGCCCGAGGGCCTCGACCTGGGCCGCGTGGTCGTCGAGCCGCCCCGGGACGCGGCGCACGGCGACCTCGCCACGAACGCGGCGCTGGTCCTGGCCAAGGAGGCGCGGGCCAACCCGAAGGCGCTGGGCGAAGCCCTGGCGGCGGAACTCCGCGCCGATCCGCGGATCGTGGAGGCGAGCGTCGCCGGGCCGGGCTTCATCAACCTGCGGCTCGATCCCGCGATCTTTCACGCAGTCGTGCGCGACGCGCTCTCCGCGCCGGATGCGTTCGGCCGCGCGGAGCTGCCCGGCGGGCCGATCAACGTGGAATACGTGTCGGCCAATCCCACCGGGCCGATGCATGTCGGCCATGGCCGCGGCGCGGTGTTCGGTGACGCCCTCTCCAATCTGCTCGTCGCGGCCGGCAGGCAGGTGACGCGGGAATATTACATCAACGATGCCGGCGCTCAGGTCGATGTGCTGGCCCGCTCCGCCTTCCAGCGCTACCGCGAGGCTCTGGGCGAGCCCTTCGCCATCGCGGACGGCCTGTATCCGGGCGCCTACCTCAAGCCCGTGGGCGCCAAGCTGGCGGAGACCCATGGCCGCGCGCTCCTCGACCAGCCCGAGGCCGCGTGGCTTCCCACGGTGCGCGAGACCGCGCTGGACATGATGATGACCATGATCCGGGCCGATCTGGAGGCGATCGGCATCCGCCACGACGTGTTCTTCTCCGAGCGCACGCTCCAGGAGAGCGGTGCCGTGAAGACGCTGCTCGCGGAGCTGCGCGCCAAGGGCCTCGTCTACGAGGGCCGCCTGCCGCCGCCCAAGGGCCAGCTGCCGGAGGATTGGGAGGACCGCGAGCAGACGCTGTTCCGCACCAAGGAATTCGGCGACGACAGCGACCGGCCGCTGCTGAAGTCGGACGGCTCGTACACGTATTTCGCCTCCGACATCGCCTACCACCGGGCGAAGTATCTCGCGGGCGCGACCGAGCTGATCGACGTTCTCGGTGCGGATCACGGCGGCTACGTGAAGCGCATGCAGGCTGCCGTGAAGGCGGTGAGCGACGGCGCGGCGACGCTCGACGTCAAGCTCTGCCAGCTCGTGCGGCTGTTGCGCGCAGGCGAGCCGGTCAAGATGTCGAAGCGGGCCGGGGAATTCGTGACCCTGCGGGACGTGATCGACGAGGTCGGCCGCGACGCCATCCGGTTCATGATGCTCTACCGGAAGAACGACGCGACCCTGGATTTCGATCTCGCCAAGGTGGTGGAGCAGTCGAAGGACAATCCGGTCTTCTACGTTCAGTACGCCCATGCCCGCGTCCGCTCGGTGCAGCGGCAGGCGCGCGAGGCGTTTCCCGAGGCCGACCTCTCGGCCGCGGCGCTGGCACGCGAGGCGGACCTCGCGGTGCTGAGCGATCCGGGCGAGATCGAGATGATGCGCCTCATCGCCCAGTACCCGCGGGTTCTCGAATCCGCAGCCCTGGCGCACGAACCGCACAGAATCGCATTCCACCTCTATGAACTGGCCTCGGCGCTACATAGTTTCTGGAACAAGGGCAAAGACTTGCCGCAATTACGGTTTGTTAATGCAACCGACCGAAAGTCGACGTGGGCCCGGCTGGCGCTCATCGAAGCTCTGCGGAGCACGCTGGCGGCCGGCCTTGCGATTCTCGGTGTGACCGCGCCGGACGAGATGCGATAGGCCCGAGCGCATCGGGCCGGTCACCGGCGTTGATGTGAGGATGCTGCCATGACGAACGCTTCGCGCGCTCAGGTCGATCTGGACGCTTTCGCGCGCGATCTGCGTCAGGAGACGGGTCAGGCGCCGCAGGCGGCCAAGGCGGATCCGCTGGCGGAACTCGCCCGCATCGTCGGCCAGGACGATCCGTTCCGGGCTCTGCTCGCCGCGCGCGACGAGATGCGCGCCGTCGCGCCCGACACCCAGCCGCAGGCCGGCTGGAACGCCCGGGTGGAGCCGAGCTTCGCGCCGGAGCCCGCCAAGGCGACGCCGGCCGACGCATTCGATCAGTACCTCGCCTCCGTGGAGCAGGACACGCATCGCGAAGGCGGCGCCTACGCGCCAGATGGCGTCGCGGTATCGAGCGGCGACGACGCCTACGCGGACAGCCACGCCCTGCGTCGCGCGAATCCGCGCCGGCGCCTCGTCTCGGTCGGCGCCGGCGTCGCCGTGGTGGCGCTCGCGGTCACCGGTGCGCTCACCTACAAGGGCATGAGCAATTCGGGCCATGGCGGCGTGCCGGTGGTGCAGGCCGATTCCACCCCGCTCAAGGTCGCCCCGAAGGTGGCCGACGGTGTCGAGATCCCGGATCAGAACCGGCAGATCTACGATCCGAAGGGCAAGAAGGACGGCCAGATCAAGATCGTCAACCGCGAGGAGCAGCCCCTCGACGTGGCCGAGGCCGCGCGCGCGGCCCAGGGCCCGTCGCAGCCGACCGGCGCTCAGGGCGGCACGACGCCGGGCAACGGCCCGTTCGAAGCGTTCGGGGAGCCCCGCCGCGTCCGCACCGTCGCGGTCAAGCCCGAGGCGCCGCCCGCACCGCCGCCGCGGGAGCAGCAGGCCGTCGACGCCGGGCCGGCCCCGATCCCCACCATGGTTCTGCCCGGCGACGAGCCGCCGCCGGCAGCGCCCGCGAAGTCGAAGCCGATGCGCCAGGCCGCCGCCATGCCGGCGACCACGGCCACGCCCGTCGACGCGCAGCCGGACGCCGCGGTCGAGCCGCCGGCTCCCAAGCCGGTGGCCGTGAAGCCGCCGCCGAAGGCCGCCCAGCGGATCGCCGCCGTCGCCCCGGCCGGAGCGGCCGCGCCCGACACCACCGCCAGCACCACCACCGACGACGAGGCCGTGAAGTCCGGCCCGGTCAGCGGCTTCTCGGTGCAGCTCGGGGTGCGCAGCTCCGCCGCCGAGGCGAAGGCCGCGTTCCGGCAGATGCAGGCCAAGTACACACAGCTCGCCGGCAAGCCCGAGCTGATCCGGCAGGCCGAGGTGAACGGCAAGACGATCTATCGCGTCCGCGTCGGACCCCTGGAGAAGGCTCAGGCCGCGAGCCTGTGCAGCGCCCTGCAGGGCGAGGGCGGCCAGTGCTTCGTGGCCAAGAACTAAGATTCTGACGGAAAGCCGCGGTCGGGGCAGCGCTCCCGCCCGCGGTGATCCGCTCGGGCGCCCCGCCGACCGAGGCTCGCCGACCGAGTCTTGCCGACCGAGTCTTGCCGACCGAGTCTTGCCGACCGAGTCTTGAAGGCCACACCGGCGGCGGCATCGCTCCGGCCTCCGCCCGGAGCCGCGGTTTGGTCTTGCCGGCTCCCCGTTCCCGCCCGACTCTGTCGCCATCGAGCCGAACCGCCCGGCGATCCCGCCGCCGTCTTCGCGCCGCCACCGAGCAGTTTCCGAGCCGTTCCTGATGACCTCCCGCGCCCTGATCCTCGGTTGCACCGGCTCGTCGCTCTCGGCGGAGGAGCGGTCCTTCTTCCGGGACGTGAAGCCCTGGGGCTTCATCCTGTTCAAGCGCAACATCGGAACCCCGGACGAGGTCCGCGCCCTCACCGGCGCGCTGCGGGACTGCGTCGGATCCGATCGCGCGCCGATCCTGATCGATCAGGAGGGGGGCCGGGTCCAGCGCATGGGTCCGCCCCACTGGCCGGCCTACCCGGCCGGCGGCCGCTACGGACGCCTGAACGGCAGCGCCGCGGCCGTCGCCCGCCTCGGCGCGCGCCTGATGGCGCACGACCTCGCGGAGGTCGGCATCAACGTGGACTGCGCCCCCGTCCTCGACGTGCCGGCGCCGGGCTCGCACGACATCATCGGCGACCGGGCCTACGGGACGAGCCCGGACAGGGTGGCCGAGATCGGCCGCGCGGTCGCCGAGGGCCTGATGGCCGGGGGCGTCCTGCCGGTGATGAAGCACATCCCGGGGCATGGGCGCGCCACCTGTGACAGCCACCACGGCCTTCCGGTGGTGGATGCGACGCGCGCGGATCTGGCGGAGCAGGATTTCCGGACCTTCCGGGCGCTCGCTCACCTGCCGATGGCGATGAGCGCCCACGTGGTCTTCACCGCCATCGACCCCGACCGGCCGGCCACCCAGTCCGCCATCGTCATCCGCGACATCATCCGCGGCGCGATCGGCTTCGACGGGCTTCTGATGACCGACGATCTCTCCATGCACGCGCTGACCGGCTCGTTCCGCGACCGGACGGAGCGCGCCTTCGCGGCGGGGATCGATATCGGGCTCCACTGCAACGGCGCCATGGACGAAATGCGCGCCGTGGCCGAGGCGGCGCCCGCGCTCACCGGAGAGGCCGCGCGCCGCGCCGCCTCCGCGCTGGCGCAGCTCGACCCCGCAGGCGACGGACTCGACGTTCCGGAAGCCCGGGAGCGCTTCGCCGCGGCCCTCGCCGCCGCCTGACCTGGGCCCCTTGCGGCCTTCCACCGCGGCCTTCCACCGGCCGTGGCATCGCCTCTGCTTGTGTTCGGGCGGCGCGATCCCTAGGTTCGCCCCGAAATCCTCAACCGGACGTGGCGTCGCGCTCCCGCTTCTTCGGGGCGCCCGCAGGAGGTTGCCATGGGCAGCATGAGTATCTGGCACTGGGTCATCGTCGCGGTCATCGTGATGCTGCTCTTCGGACGCGGCAAGGTGTCCGATCTGATGGGCGACGTCGCGAAGGGCATCAAAGCCTTCAAGAAGGGCATGGCCGAGGATGAAACCCCTCCGGTCAGCCAGGCCGCGCCGCCGCCGGCCGAACCGGTCCGCACCATCCCGCACGCCACCGAGACGAGCCCCGGCACGGCGATCCCGGCGAGCCATCTTCCCGGCGGCGAGCGCAAGCCGGTCTGACGGCGGGCGCGACTGTAGGACTGGCAGAGCGCACGCGCTCGTGTAGAGCCTGACGGGGTCCGGCCACCGCGCCGGATCTCAGGGCAGCAGGACCGTCGACGACATGCTGGACATGAGCTGGGGCGAGGTGATGCTGATCGGCGGCGTCGCCCTCATCGTCATCGGGCCGAAGGATCTGCCGAAGGCGCTGCGCACCGTCGGGCAGATCACCTCGAAGCTGCGCCGCATGGCCGGCGAATTTCAGATGCAGTTCAACGAGGCGATCCGCGAGGCGGAGCTCGACGATGTCCGGCGCGAGGTCGACGGGATCCGCAACACGGTCCGGAATGCGAGTTCGACCTTCAATCCCGTGCAGACCATTCGCGACGAGTTGAAGGGCGCCGTCGAGGGCCGGGCCAAGGTCGGCCCGGAGAAGCTCGGCCCGGAGAAGCCGCCGGTCGAGACCCGATCCCTCGCCGATGCCACGGCGCAGCTCAAGGCCGAGCAGGACGCCGCAGCACCGGCCCCGGTCTCGGGGACGCCGCCCGCCGAATCGTCCCATGATCCTGCACCGCAGATGGCGGAGGCACCCCTGCCCGTGCCCGGGTCGGTGGACGATCCGTTCGGGCCTCCGCCCGCCCCGCATCACGCCACCGAAGAGTCCCAGAACGGCACGGCCGCCCGATGATCAGCGATGCGGACGAGGCCGAGATCGAGGCGTCGCGGGCGCCCCTGCTCGAACACCTGATCGAATTGCGGGCGCGGCTGATCAAGTCGCTGATCGCATTCGTGCTGATGTTCTTCGCCTGCTTCTTCTTCTCGCGCGATATCTACAACGTTCTGGTCTACCCCTATGTCTCGATCGTGGGTGCGCAGAACGCCGAGCTGATCGCCACGCACTTCCTCGAGCAGGTGTTCACCAACATCAAGCTCAGCGTCTTCGGGGCGGCCTTCCTGGCCTTCCCGGTGATCGCCACGCAGATCTACGCCTTCGTGGCCCCGGGCCTCTACCGCAACGAGCGGAAGGCGTTCCTGCCCTACCTCGTGGCCACGCCGATCTTCTTCGTGCTCGGCGCGCTGGTGGTGTTCTTCCTGGCGATGCCGCTGCTGATCAAATTCTCGGTGTCGCTCCAGCAGGTGGGCGTGGCCGGGGAGCCGACGATCAAGCTGCTGCCGAAGGTCGACGAGTACCTGTCGCTGATCATGACGCTGATCTTCGCGTTCGGGATCGCGTTCCAGCTGCCGGTGATCCTGACGCTGCTCGGTCAGATCGGGATCATCGACGCGGCCTTCCTGCGGGAGAAGCGGCGCTATGCCATCGTGCTGGTCTTCGTCGCCGCCGCGATCCTGACGCCGCCGGACGTGATCTCCCAGCTCTCCCTCGCGATCCCGATGCTGCTGCTCTACGAGGCCTCGGTGTTCTCGGTGGCGCGGGTCGAGAAGCTGCGGGCGGCGCGGCGCGCGGCGGAAGGCCTGGAGCCGTGAGGCAGCGCGCCGGGCTCAGTCCGGCGCACGCAGGCGGTAGCCCACGCCGGTCTCGGTGAGCAGGTAGCGCGGGCGCTCCGGATCGGGCTCCAGCTTCTGGCGCAGCTGGCGGATATAGACGCGCAGGTATTGCGGATCCGACGAGGCCGGCGCGTGGCGCATGAGCTGCGCGTGGGTCAGCACCTTGCCGGCATGCTGCACCAGCACGCGCAGGAACTCGTATTCCCGGGGCGACAGCTTCACCGCGCGCTCGCCGACCCGGACGACGCGGCGGACGAGATCGACCGAGAGGTCGTCGACCCGGAAGACCGGCCGCTCCCCCTGCATGGCCAGGCGATGGCGCAGGGCCGTGCGGATGCGCGCCAGCAGCTCGTTCATGCCGAAGGGTTTGGTGACGTAATCGTCGGCCCCGAGATCGAGGGCCTCGACCTTGCCGCGCTCGTCGTCGCGACTCGACAGGATCACGACCGGCAGGTCGGGCCAGCGCTCACGGATCGCCGCAAGGAGGGCATGGCCGGGCATGTCCGGCAGGCCGAGATCGAGGATCGCGAGATCCACGCCCCCGGCCTCCAGGGCGGCGAGCGCCGCGGCCCCGTCGGCGGCCTCGGCGACCGCGTAATCCTGCGTCCCGAGGCCGGTGCGGAGCAGCCGGCGGATCGGCGGCTCGTCGTCGATCACCAGGATCCGGGCAAGGCTCACGCGGGCTGTTTCCCGTCGCGGATCCAGGCGGCCGGGCGGCTCATTCCGGCCGGAGCAGCACGTGCCGCTTCTTGCCGAAGGACAGCTTGATCACGCCGTCCGGGGTCAGGTCGCCCTGCCCGAGCATCGCCTTCTCATCCGTGACCGGTACATCGTTGACCCGCAGGCCGCCGCCCTTGATCTGCCGGCGCGCCTCGCTGGTGGAGGGCACGAGCTTGGCGACGTCCGGGCCGAAGGCGGTGAGGACCCCGAGCCCGGCCTCCAGGGTGGCCGACGGCACGGTCACGCTCGGCAGGTCGGCGGCCAGCGTTCCTTCCACGAAGGTCTTGCGCGCGGTCTCCGCGGCGGCCTCCGCGACCTCGCGGCCGTGCATCAGCGCGGTGGCCTCGGTGGCCAGCACCGTCTTGGCCGCGTTGATCTCGGAGCCGGCGAGCGCGGCGAGACGCGCGATCTCCTCCATCGGCAGCAGGGTGAACAGCTTGAGGAAGCGGGCCACGTCCGCGTCCTCGGTGTTCCGCCAGAACTGCCAGTAATCGTACGGCTTCAGCATCTCCGGGTTGAGCCAGACGGCCCCGGCCGCGGTCTTGCCCATCTTGGCGCCCGAGGATGTCGTCAGCAGCGGGCAGGTCAGGGCGTAGAGCTGTAGCGTGCCCATGCGGCGGCCGAGATCGATGCCGTTGACGATGTTGCCCCATTGATCCGACCCGCCCATCTGCATGACGCAGCCGTAGCGACGGTTCAGTTCGACGAAGTCGTAGGACTGGAGGATCATGTAGTTGAACTCCAGGAACGACAGCTCCTGGTCGCGCTCCAGGCGCAGGCGCACGCTGTCCATCGACAGCATCCGGTTCACCGAGAAATGCCGGCCGATGTCGCGCAGCATCTCGATGTAGTTGAGCTTGGTCAGCCACTCGGCGTTGTCGACCATCACGGCGTCGCCGGCGCCTTCGCCGAATCGGAGGAACCGGTCGAAGGTCTTGCGGATCTCGGCCTTGTTGGCGTCGATCTGCTCGACGGTGAGGATCTTGCGGGTCTCGTCGCGGCCCGACGGGTCGCCGACCCGGGTGGTGCCGCCGCCCATCAGGGCGATCGGCCGCCCCCCCGTGGCCTGCAGCCAGTGCAGCATCATGATCGACAGCAGGTGCCCGACATGCAGCGAGGGCGCCGTGCAATCGTAGCCGACATAGGTGGTCAGCCGGCCTTCCAGGGCCGCGGCGTCGATGCCGGCCAGGTCCGAGGTCTGGTGGATATAGCCGCGCTCGGTCAGGATCCGCAGGAAGTTGGATTTCGGCGCGAAGCTCTCGGCGGTCATGGCTGCCATCTCGGGTCGCGCGCTGGCGCGACAGGCCGAGGCCCCGCATGCTAGCTCGCGCTGGGTTCAGGATACGGCGCGCTCTTAGCAGGGCGTTGGCCGAAAGGCACGGGGCAGGGCGGCATGGCGATGATGCGCGCGATCGGACTGATGAGCGGCACCTCGCTGGACGGCGTCGACATCGCGCTGATCGAGACCGACGGCGAGCGGGTCCACGTGGTCAAGGGCCACAACAACTTCCTGGAGCCGCTGGGTCCCACCGGCTACCGCGGCTATACCGACGACGAGAAGGCGCTCCTGCGCGCGGCCACCAAGGATGCCGAATCCGTGCTCCATCCCGGCGACCGGCCCGGGCGGCTGCCGGAGGCGGAAGCGTTCGTCACCCTGGCCCATGCCGAGGCCGTGGAGCGCTTCCTGGAGGAGCACGGCCTGTCAGCGTCCGAGATCGACGTGATCGGCTTCCACGGCCAGACGGTGATCCACCGGCCGGACCAGCGCATCTCGATCCAGATCGGCGACGGGCAGGCGCTGGCGACCCGGCTCGGCATCCCGGTCGTCTCGGACCTGCGCCGGGCCGATATCGAGGCGGGCGGGCAGGGGGCGCCCCTGGTGCCGGTCTTCCACAAGGCGCTCGCCGAGGCCTCGGGCTTCGACGGGCCGTTCGGCATCCTCAACATCGGCGGCGTCGCCAACGCGACGCTGATCGACTCGAAGGGCGGCGTCATCGCCTTCGACACCGGTCCCGGCAATGCGCTGATCGACGAATGGATGCAGGAGCGCGAGGGCAAGAACCTCGACGATGGCGGTCGCACCGCGGCCCGGGGCCGTCCCGACGAGCAGCTGCTGGCCTGGCTGCTGACGCACCCGTTCTTCTTCCGCAAGCCGCCGAAGTCGCTCGACCGGAACTGGTTCTCCCACAAGCTCGCCGGCCAGCTCTCCACCGAGGACGGCGCCGCCACCCTGACGGCCTTCACGGCGCGCGCGGTGGCCCGCGCCCTCGACCACGCCCCCGAGATCCCGACCCGCTGGATCGTGGCCGGCGGCGGCGCGCGCAACGGCGAGCTGGTACGGCTCCTCAACTATCATCTGCGCGCGGAGATCACGACCGCGGACGCCATCGGCTGGTCCTCGGCCTACCTGGAGGCGCAGGCCTTCGCGTATCTGGCGGTGCGTTCGCTCAAGGGCCTGCCGATCACCTTGCCGTCGACCACCGGGGTGCGCGAGGCGATCACCGGTGGGGTCCTGACGCGGCCGTGAGTCTCGGCCACGCGCTCCGGCGGATCATCGAGGAATACCCGCTCGCCCGGCTCGACCCGCCGGCCGGCCATCCGCTGGCCTCCGTCATCCGCAAGGGCGCGCCGGAGGAGCTGCGCGCCGCACTGGCGCCGATCGACGGGCCGTTCCTGGTCAAGGGCAGTCCCGGGCGCGGAAGCCATTGGGCCGCGATCCCCTGGCTCGCCGTGTTCGACCCCGCCATCACCACCAGCGCCACGCGGGGCTACTACCTCGTCTACCTGTTCCCGGCCCATCGCGAGGCGGTGCACCTGTCGCTGGCGCAGGGAACGGTGGCGGCGATCCGGAGCCACGGTCCGGCGGCGGCCGGCGCCCATCTCCGTGCCAGCGGCGCTGCGCTCAAGGCGCGGCTCTCGGACTTCGCCGACGCGCTGCCGAACGCGACGATCGCCCTCGGCAGCGCGGGCGAATTGCCGGAGGGCTACGAGGCCGCCCACATCCTCGGCCTCACCTACGACCTTCCCGATCTCGGCGACGAGCGCCGGCTGCACCGGGATCTCGCCGTGGCGGTCGCGGCATATCGGGCGCTGAAGGCGCGGGGCGGGCTCGACCTGCCCCGTTCGGGCGGGACGGCATGAGATCGCAGGCCGCTGCGAGGGCCGTCCTGACGCAGCGACGCAATCCGGGGACGCCGCTGTTCCGCTGCCCGGGATCGCTGCGCTGCGCCCCTAGGGACGGGGATACCGAGCGAGCGAACGCATCCGCCAAGCCCTCTACCCAGCCCTCCGCCCGGCCCCTTGCAGGCACCGCGTTTGTGCCCCCGGCGCTCCCGCGCTAAGGCAACGGCGCCATGTCGCACAACACCTTCGGCCACCTGTTCCGCGTCACGACCTTCGGCGAGAGCCACGGGATCGCGCTCGGCTGCGTCGTCGACGGCTGCCCGCCGGGCCTGCCCCTGGAGGCCGAGGAGATCCAGGCCGAGCTGGATCGCCGGAAGCCCGGTCAGTCGCGGTTCACGACGCAGCGCCGCGAGCCCGATCAGGTGAAGATCCTGTCCGGCGTGTTCGCGGACGACCGCACCGGCGGCCGCCAGCTCACCACCGGCACGCCGATCGCGCTGATGATCGAGAACACGGACCAGCGCTCGAAGGACTATTCGGAGATCCGCGACAGCTACCGCCCCGGCCATGCCGACTACACCTACGACGTGAAGTACGGCATTCGGGACTATCGCGGCGGCGGCCGGTCCTCGGCGCGCGAGACCGCCGCCCGGGTCGCGGCCGGCGCCGTGGCGCGCAAGATCATCCCGGGCGTGACCATCCGGGCAGCCCTGGTGCAGATGGGACCGCACGCCATCGACCGGTCCCGTTGGGACTGGGCCGCGGTCGGCGACAACCCGTTCTTCTGTCCCGATGCCGAGACGGCCGCCTTCTACGAGACCTACCTCGACGAGATCCGGAAGGACGGCTCGTCGGTCGGCGCCGTCATCGAGGTCGTGGCCGAGGGCGTGCCGCCTGGCCTCGGCGCGCCGGTCTACGGCAAGCTCGACGCCGATCTCGCCGCGGCGATGATGTCGATCAACGCCGTGAAGGGCGTCGAGATCGGCGACGGGTTCGCGTCGGCGGCCCTGCGGGGCGAAGACAATGCCGACGAGATGCGCGCCGGCAACGGCGATCGGCCGCGTTTCCTCGCGAACCATGCCGGCGGCATCCTCGGCGGCATCTCCAACGGCGAGCCGGTCGTGGTGCGCTTCGCCGTGAAGCCAACCTCCTCGATCCTGACGCCCCGCCGCTCGGTCGCCCGCGACGGCAGCGAGGTCGATCTCGTCACCAAGGGCCGGCACGACCCCTGTGTCGGCATCCGCGCCGTGCCGGTTGCGGAGGCCATGATGGCCTGCGTGCTGGCGGATCACTATCTGCGCCATCGCGGACAGGTCGGATCGCAGCCCTGATCCGGGTCCGTCCCAACGATTCGAGAATGCCCGTGCCCCACTGCTCCGTCACAGAGGCCATCGCGGCCTTCGCCCGCGGCGAGATCGTGGTCGTCACCGACGATGACGATCGCGAGAACGAGGGCGACCTCGTCGTCGCCGCCTCGCTCTGCACGCCGGAGAAGATGGCGTTCATCATCCGCAACACCTGCGGCATCGTCTGCGCGCCGATCACGCAGAGCGAGGCGCGGCGGCTGCACCTCGCTCCCATGGTGGCGTCGAACGACGCGCCGCTGGGTACGGCCTTCACCGTCACGGTCGACGTCAAGCACGGCCTGACCACGGGGATCTCGGCCGAGCAGCGCTGCAACACGGTGCGGGCGCTGGCCAACGGCAACATGGGTGCGGGCGACTTCGTGCGGCCCGGCCACGTCTTCCCGCTCATCGCCCGGGACGGCGGCGTGCTCATGCGCTCGGGCCATACCGAGGCCGCGGTCGACCTGTGCCGCCTCGCCGAGCTGCCGCCCGTGGGCGTGATCTGCGAGCTCGCCAACGACGACGGCACCGTGATGAAGGGGCCGCAGATCGAGGCCTTCGCCGAGACGCACGGCCTCAAGCAGGTCTCGGTGGCCGATCTCATCGCCTACCGGCAGGCGCGCGACCGGCTGGTGGAGCGCGTCGGCCACTTCACGGTCCGCTCGAACCACGGCGACGTGAACGCCTACGTGTTCTCGACGCCCTTCGAATCGATCCAGCAATTCGCCTTCGTGATGGGCGACATCGGCGACGGCCGGGACGTGCTGGTGCGCCTGCACCGCTCCAACGTCGCCGCCGACGTGATCGGCGGGGGAAAGCAGATCGACGCCGTGCTGAAGCGCTTCGCGGCCGCCGGGCGGGGCGTGCTGGTCTATCTCCGAGACGGGACTGCGGGCGTGCCGGTGAAGACCGTCACCGACGAGGGCACGGAGGCCCTGCGGGCACGGCAATGGCGCGAGATCGGGCTCGGCGCCCAGATTTTGCGCGATCTCGGCGTGGTCTCGATCCGCAACCTCGCGACCTCGTCGCGCTCCTATGTCGGTCTTTCGGGCTTCGGCATCGAGCTCTTGGGCGACGAGCCCCTGGAGGGCTGACGCTCTTCAGGCGCGGCGCAGGACGGTCCAGACCGCCGCGCCGGCCATGATGGCCGCGGCACCCCGGTTCAGCCGCACGCGGATGGCGGGCCGTCGCAGAGTCTCGCGCGCCCGGGCCGCCAGCGCCGCGTAGGGCGTCATCACGGCCAGCAGGATCGCGGCCGTGAGCAGGATGAGGGCGACGACATCGGCCGCCGTCACGCGCCGCAGATCGACGAGCGTGGGCAGGATCGCGAGGTAGAAGACGATCGTCTTCGGATTGCCCAGGGTGATGGTCAGCCCGGCGACGAAGCTGGTCAGCGGCCGGTCGCGGGCTTCGCCCGCGATCCGGACGGCCGTTCCGGCCGCGCGCCAGAGCCGGAACGCCAGGTAGGCGAGATAGAGCGCCGCGCCGTAGCGGATGACGGCGAACACCGCGCCGAACGCCTCCGCAATCAGTGACAGGCCGAAGATCGCGGCGGCGAGATAGGTCAGGTCGCCCAGGATCAGACCGGCCGAAAAGGCCATCGCGGCGCCGAAGCCCGAGCTGAGGGCCCGCGCGACAAGCGCGACGACGCCGGGTCCCGGCACAGCGGCGGCAACGCCCAGGGCCAGCGCATAGGTCAGGAAGCCCGTGAGCGTCATCGGCCGAAACCCGGACGGGCTGCGCCGGAGCGGTCGACGCGCTGGCGCGCAAGCGACGGCATCCGGCTCAGCGGCAGCATGGCGGCGGTCTCCCCGAAGCGCAGATTACGGCGCGCGCGGGAGCGGGCGCAATCGCGATGCAGCGCCGCCGTCAGCGCCCCATCAACGCGTCGACATGGGCGGCCACCGATTTGCCGAGCCCCTCGAGACTGTAGCCGCCCTCCAGGATCGAGACGATCCGCCCGCCGGCGCAGCGGTCCGCGACATCCATGAGCCGGCGGGTCGCCCAGCCGAAATCCTCCGCTTCGAGGCGCAGATTGGCCAACGGATCGAGCCGATGGGCGTCGAAGCCGGCGGAGATCACGATCACGTCCGGCCGGAAGCTTTCCAGGCGCGGGAGGATGCCGGTTTCGAAGGCTTCGCGAAACACCTCGCCGTCGTCGTTGGGCCGCAGCGGCACGTTGACGATCGTGTCCTTCTCGCCGCGCTCGGACGATGCCCCGGTCCCCGGGTAGAGCGGCATCTGGTGGGTGGAGCAGTAGAGCACCGCGGCGTCGTCCCAGAAGATGTCCTGGCTGCCGTTGCCGTGATGGACGTCCCAATCCACCAGGGCCACCCGCTCGGCCCCGTGCTTCTGGCGGGCGTGGCGGGCCGCGATGGCGGCATGGTTGAACAGGCAGAAGCCCATCGACCGGGTCCGCTCGGCATGGTGGCCCGGCGGGCGCATGGCCACGAAGGCGTTGCGGCACCCGCCGCCGACGACGGCATCGACGGCGTGCATTCCGCCGCCCACCGCCCGCAGCGTCGCCTCCAGGCTCCCCGCCGACAGGATCGTGTCGGAATCGATGCCGACCATGCCGTGCTCGGGCACCGCCGCCACCAGCGCGTCCACGTAGGCGCGCGGATGGGCGAGGGTCACCGCCTCGATCTCAGCCTTGGGTGCAGAGGCCCGCACGAGGCCGGCGAAGCGCTCATCCTCCAGGGCCCGCTCCACGGCGCGCATCCGGGCCGGCCGTTCCGGATGTCCCTCCGGGACCTCGTGATCGAAGCTGGCGGGATGGCTCACGTAGAGGGTGGTCACGAGGGTCGCTCCCGGATGCTCTCCTGTCGCGCACCTGCAACAGGAGCCGGCAATGTGCCACGGGCCCAACGCGCGGACTACGGCGGGGTGCCGTTGCCCCCTTATGGTTGCGCGATTCTTCCGTGGGACGGACCCGGATCATCAATCCATCGAGGCTCCGTCCACCGCCGCGAGGATCGTCGGGGCAGGGCCATGCGCATCACATCGGTCATCGGCTGCGCGCTGTTGCTGGCGGGCTGCACCTTCAAGGGCGTGCCCGATCCGGCCCTTTCGGCCCGCGATGCCGAATTCATGGCCCTGGTCCCGGATGCCGAGTTCGATCCGCACTTCGCCCGCTATGAGGTCGCCGATCCTACCCGGGAATCGCCCGGCACGATCGTGGTCGAGACGAAGGAGCGGCAGCTCTACCTCGTGCTGCCGGGCGGCAAGGCGATCCGTTACGGCGTGTCGGTGGGCGACGAGGCCTATGGCTGGACCGGCACCGCCCGAATCGACCGCAAGGCGGAATGGCCGGCCTGGAATCCCCCGGCCGAGATGATCAAGCGCTGGCCGCATGTCCACGCCATGCAGGGCGGCCCGATGAATCCCCTCGGCGCCCGCGCCCTGTACCTGTCGGATCACGGCCGGGACACGCTCTACCGGATCCACGGCACCAACGAGCCCGAGAAGATCGGGCAGGCGGTCTCTTCCGGCTGCATCCGGATGCGCAACATCGACGTGGTCGACCTCTACAACCGGGTCCCCGTCGGGGCCTCGGTCATCGTCCGGTAACGCAACCGGTCAACGTCCCAATAAGCCTGCTTGCTCGGGGGGTGTTTACCTGAACTTCCGTTCAGATCTCGCCATTAACCTCTGGAAGGGAAGCGGTCCCGTAAGTTGAAGACACACAGGGACTAGCACCGGCCGCAGCAAAGGTCGGAGGAGCAGGCGATCATGACCACCATCTCCGTTCAACAGTTCTGCAACCATGCTGTTTCGACCGGCACGATCAGCGACGAGGACCTGCTGGTCCTGAAGCGCGAGGTTCTTCCGGAAGGCCTCATGAACCGCGAGGACGCCGACCTGCTGATCGCCCTCGAGCGGGCCGTGATCGGCTCCGACGCCTTCGCCGACTTCCTGGTGGCCTCGGTCGTCGACTTCGCCGTGTGGGGCTCGCGCCCGACGGGCTACATCGACCGCGACGTCGCCGCCTGGCTGGCCGCCTCGCTCAGCGGCCGCGACGGCCCGAGCGCGGTGGGCGCCCGGATCGCCATGGAAGTCGTCCGTGAGGCGCAGAGCAGCGCAGAATCGCTGGTGGCCTTCGCCCTCGAAGCCAACCGCCGCGCCCGGGACACGGTTTCGGCCCCGCGGATGACCTTTGCCCTGGCGGCGTGAGCCTCGGAGCAACGCACAGCTTCCGTCCGCGGCGCAACTGATCTATCGGGACAGTCAAGCCGGTGCGCAATCCGGCGATCTCGAAAGCAGTGCGCCAGCGATGTTCGAAAAGATCCTGATTGCCAACCGGGGCGAGATCGCCTGTCGCGTGATCAAGACCGCCCGGAGGATGGGCATCAAGACCGTAGCGGTCTACTCGGATGCCGATCGCGACGCCGTGCACGTCGCCATGGCGGACGAGGCGGTCCATATCGGCCCCGCTGCCGCATCCGAATCCTATCTCGTGATCGAGAAGATCGTCGAGGCCTGCAAGAAGACCGGCGCCCAGGCGGTCCATCCCGGCTACGGCTTCCTGTCCGAGCGCGAGGCCTTCCCGAAGGCGCTCGAAGCCGCCGGCATCGTGTTCATCGGCCCCAACCCGGGGGCCATCGCCGCCATGGGCGACAAGATCGAGTCGAAGAAGGCGGCGGCCGCCGCCGAGGTCTCGACCGTTCCGGGCTTCCTCGGCGTGATCGAATCACCCGAGCACGCCAAGACGATCGCCGACGAGATCGGCTACCCGGTGATGATCAAGGCCTCCGCGGGCGGCGGCGGCAAGGGCATGCGCATCGCCTATTCGGGCGACGAGGTGGCGGAGGGCTTCGCCCGCGCCAAGTCGGAGGCGGCCTCCTCCTTCGGCGACGACCGCGTCTTCATCGAGAAGTTCATCACCGACCCGCGCCACATCGAGATCCAGCTGATCGGCGACAAGCACGGCAACGTCGTCTATCTCGGCGAGCGCGAGTGCTCGATCCAGCGCCGTAACCAGAAGGTGATCGAGGAGGCGCCGTCGCCGCTCCTCGACAAGAAGACCCGCCGGAAGATGGGCGAGCAGGCGGTCGCGCTGGCCAAGGCGGTGAACTACGATTCGGCCGGAACGGTCGAGTTCGTCGCCGGGCAGGACAAGTCCTTCTACTTCCTAGAGATGAACACCCGTCTGCAGGTCGAGCATCCGGTCACCGAGATGATCACCGGCCTCGACCTCGTCGAGCTGATGATCCGGGTCGCGGCCGGCGAGAAGCTGCCGATCACCCAGGACGACGTGAAGCTGAACGGCTGGGCGGTCGAGAGCCGCGTCTATGCCGAGGACCCGACCCGCAACTTCCTCCCCTCGATCGGCCGGCTGACCACCTACCGTCCGCCGGAGGAGGGCCGGCAGGGCACGGCGATCGTGCGCAACGATACCGGCGTGGAGGAGGGCGGCGAGATCGCCATCCACTACGATCCGATGATCGCGAAGCTGGTCACCTGGGCGCCGACGCGCGCCGAGGCGATCGCCGCGCAGGGTGAGGCCCTCGACGCCTTCGCCATCGACGGCATCCGCCACAACATCCCGTTCCTCTCGGCGCTGATGGCCCATCCGCGCTGGCAGGAGGGGCGGCTGTCCACAGGCTTCATCGCCGAGGAATTTCCCGAAGGCTTCACGGCGCCGGAGCCGGCCGGGCCGGTGGCCATCCGCATGATGGCCGCCGCGGCGGCGATTGACCACAAGCTCAACCAGCGCAAGCGCGGCATCTCCGGGCAGATGCGCGCCCCGGGCCTCTTCGCCTTCGAGCGCGAGCGCGTGGTGATCCTGGCCGGCCAATCCTATCCCGTGACCGTCGAGCCGGAGGGCGAGGATATCCTCGTGACCCGGGACGACGGCACGGCGCTCACGGTGGCGAGCGCGTGGCGCCCGGGCGAGCCGGTCTGGATCGGCACGATCGGCTCCGAGCGCGTGGCGATCCAGGTGCGCAGCCTGCTCAACGGCGTGTTCCTGCAGCATGCGGGCGCGGCCGCCGAGGGCCGGGTCTATACCCGCCGCGAGGCGGAGCTCGCCGCCCTGATGCCGGTGAAGGAGCAGGCGGGCTCGGGCAAGCAGGTGCTCTGCCCGATGCCCGGACTCGTGAAGCAGATCCTGGTCACCGAGGGCCAGGAGGTAAAGAACGGTGAGCCGATCGCGGTCGTCGAGGCGATGAAGATGGAGAACATGCTCCGCGCCGAGCGCGACGCCACGGTGGCGAAGATCCACGCCAAGGAGGGCGACAGCCTCGCCGTCGACGCGGTGATCCTGGAATTCGCCTGATCGCGGCAGGCGCGTCGCATCCGCCGTCGCGACGGCGGTTCACGACGCGCAGACCAAGCTCCTGGCGACGGCGCTGAACAACAGCGCCGGTGCTTCGCGGTGATCGGCTGCGTCACGCCGATCACCGCCATGAGCTTCGGGATCGCCAATGCGCCCGTCCTGCGGCCGGCGACCGCTTTCTTCGCGGCGATCTGGCCTTGTGCGGCGATGGGCTTACATTGGATCGGGAGGCGCGTGCTGCGGCGCATCAGACCATGGGCTCGGGGGAGATCTTCGTGACATTCGTGATCCCCGCCTTCACGCTGGCACTCGCCTGTGCGGCCATGCGGGCGAACGAGTGGTCGGTCCAGCGCGACGAGCGCAAGCCCGGACGGTAATTCGGGCGCTCGGCCGACCAAGCGCGGCCACATGCCCCTCTATTTCGCCTACGGCGCCAACATGGATGCCGCCGCGATGGCGCTCCGCTGCCCGGTTTCGCGGCTGATCGGTGGCGGGCACCTGCCGAATTACCGCTTCATCATCATGCGTGAGGGCTACGCCTCCGTCGTGCCCGATCCCCGACGCACCGTCTGGGGCGTCCTGTGGGAGTTGGCTGTCGACGACATCCCGGCGCTCGACCGCTACGAGGGCGTCGCCGGGGGGCTCTACACGAAGGCGGCGCTCCCGGTCCGCACGGGGGAGGGCGTCAAGCGTGCTCTGATCTATCGCGGATGCTCGACCGCGCCTGGCCGCCCGCGGCCCGGATATCTGGACGCCGTCGTCGCGGCGGCGCGCGCGGCGCAGCTGCCGTCGGCCTATCTCCGGGAACTCAGCAGTTGGGCCCGCGGCCTTCCCGCCTGAGCGCCGCGCACTTGGTACGCGACATGCTTGCCCACGATCGAGCTGGAGGGCGAACGGCAGCACCACGCCTGGCCAGCCATCCATGATTGCGCAGCGCGCCCGTCGGCCAACGATGATTGGCGTGCGCCTGCGAGGGAGAGTTGTACATGTCGTATTTGGCGCCCGCCGATTTCGTGAAGAAGGCCGTCGATGCCGGTGAGGCAAAGGTCTTCATGGCGACCAAGGATACCTTCATCCGGGCCTACATGGCCGGCGCGATCCTGGCGCTCGCCGCCGCCTTTGCGGTGACCGTCAACCAGGCGACCGGTCAGCCTCTGGTCGCGGCGCTGCTGTTCCCGGTCGGCTTCTCGATGCTGTACCTGCTCGGCTACGACCTGTTCACCGGCGTCTGCGTGCTGACCCCGCTCGCCCTGATCGACAAGCGGCCGGGCGTCACCGTCGCCGGCGTCGCCCGCAACTGGGTGCTGGTCTTCTTCGGCAACTTCGCGGGCGCGCTCACCACCGCGGTGTTGATGTCGATCGTCTTCACCTTCGGCTTCGCCACCGAGCCGAACGCCGTGGGCAAGCTCATCGCCGGCATCGGCGAGGCGCGCACCCTCGGCTACGAGAAGTACGGCGCCGCCGGGATGCTGACCCTCTTCGTCCGCGCCATGCTGTGCAACTGGATGGTCTCCACCGGCGTCATCGGCGCCATGCTTTCGACCTCGGTGCCCGGCAAGGTCATCGCGATGTGGATGCCCATCACGGTGTTCTTCTTCATGACCTTCGAGCACTCAGTGGTGAACATGTTCCTGTTCCCGTCGGCGATCCTCATGGGCGGCCACCTGACGGTGATGGACTACCTGCTCTGGAACGAGATCCCGACGCTGATCGGAAACATCGTGGGCGGCATCGCCTTCACAGGCCTGATGCTCTACTCCACCCATGTCCGCACCGGTGCGACGCGGAGCCCGGCCCTGGGTGCCGGCGTCCGTCGCCCGATCGCGGCCGAGTAAGGCCATCCCGGCCCGCGTCGCCAGGCGCGGGCCCAGTCAGACGAAGCGGCACCCGCATGAGCGAGACCCGGACGATTTCAGTCATCGTCACGGGTCGCGTCCAGGGCGTATCCTACCGGGCCTGGACGCAGGCGGAAGCCCGCGCCCGGGGCCTCTCGGGTTCCGTGCGCAACCGCGACGACGGCACGGTCGAGGCGGTGTTCAGCGGCCCACCGGAGGCCGTGGCGGCGATGGAGGCCCTGTGCCGGTCGGGTCCCGCCGGTGCGCGCGTGACCGACGTGGCCGTGCGTGCCGGCGGCGACGTGCCGCCCGGCGGCGGTTTCCGGATCCTGCGCGACTGACCTCGGCGGCGCGGGTTCAGTACGCGCCCGCGGGCTGATATGCGGGATCGCCCCCTCGCGAATCCGCCATCCGGAGACCATGAACGACTTCTCCGCCGGCAGCGCCGCCTTCTCGCACCTCGACCTCGGGGCGCTCCTCTACTTCATCGTCGCCTGGGTCGCCTACGGCCTCTCCGTGGGCCGGCTGCGCGGACGGATGGTCTCCCTCAGCCAGATCATGAACGGCCACCGGGCCAACTGGGCGCGCCAGGTCATCGGCCGCGACAACCGGGTGGTCGATACGCAGATCAACGCCTCCCTGCAGAACGGCACGGCCTTCTTCGCCTCGACGTCACTGATCGCCTTGGGCTCCGTCCTCACCCTGTCGCGGTCCGGGGACGATGTCCTGAACCTGTTCGCGACGCTGCCCTTCGGGACGGTGGCCAACCGCCTGACCTGGGAGTTGAAGGTCGCCGGCCTCGCACTGATCTTCGTCTACGCCTTCTTCAAGTTCGCCTGGGCCTACAGGCTGTTCAACTACACGGCCATCCTGCTCGGCGCCGTGCCGCCGAAGGGATCCGGCGCGAGCGACACCGAGATGCTGCGGGCCGTGCGGCGGCTCGCGGCCATGAACGTCAGCGCCGGGCGTCACTTCGCCCGCGGACAGCGGGCGTTCTTCTTCGCGCTCGCCTATCTGGGCTGGTTCATCAGCCCCTACATCCTGTTCGTCTCGACGACCGCCGTGGTGATCATCATGTGGCGCCGCCAATTCGCCTCGGAGATCCGCAAGGCGCTTCTGGAAGCCGGGGAGGGACCGCACGAGGGGCCGCTCGACGCTCCGCTCCTGTCGCCCGCCGAGGAGGCACGCACATGACCGACGCACGACCCGACGACGACGCCATCGAGACGACGATGCTGCGCCTCGTGACCGAGCGCGGCGCCGACAAGACCGTCTGCCCCTCGGAAGTCGCCCGCGCCCTCGGCGGTCCGCATCCGGATGGCTGGGGGCCACTGATGCAGCCCGTGCGACGGATCGCGGTGCGGCTCGCCCATGCCGGGCGCATCGCGATCCTGCGAAAGGGAAAGGCCGTCGATCCGGACGATTTCCGGGGCGTCTACCGGCTGTCGTTGCCGGGCTCGGGCGCGGGAAGCCAGTCGGGCGTGTAGCCGGACCAGCGGTAGACGGCGAGGCCGATCCACTCCTTGATCGCGAGGTCGAACTGGAGGAGCCCGTCCGAGGCGAAGCCGTGGACACGGGTCACGTCACCCCAGCCGCGGGTCCGGTAATCCACCGGGAAGGCGTCCACCGTGAAGCCCGCTTGGCGGAAGCAGCCGATCGCCCGCGGCATGTGCCAGGCCGAGGTGACGAGCAGCCAGCGCTCGCCGGGCTTCGGCTGCACCAGAGCGGCCGAGAAGGCGGCGTTCTCCTGCGTGTTGCGTGAGCGGTTCTCCAGGATGAGGCGCGTCCGCGGCACGCCGATCACATCCGCCTGCCGACTGACGATGTCGGCCTCCGCGATGCCGCCGGCGATGAAGCCGCTGCCGCCGGAGAAGACCAGCCGCGCCCCGGGAAAGCGGCGGGCGAGGTCGGCGAGGTAGATCGGTCGCTCGCCGGCATCGTTGACGACGATCTGATCCCGCGCTTCCGAGAGGCCGGCCTCGATCCCGCCCCCCAGCACGATGATCCCCGCCGGTGCCGGACCGTCGGCCGGATAGGGCGGGAACCGCTGCTCGAGGGGCAGCAGGACCATTTCCGACACCGGCGACAGGCCGCCTGCGGCGAGCAGCAGCGCGCCGAAGAGCGCGCATCCGAACCCGGTTCTGCGCCACCGCGTCATCGCCGTCAGGCCGAGGCCGACCAGGATGGCGAAGATGCAGAAATTGGAGGGCGTGATCAGGAAGAAGATCAGCTTCGAAGCAGGGAAAAACACGGATCTCAAGCCGGCTTCGTCTCGGATTCGAACCGGGCCAGGGCGGCGGCATCCGGCGGAAGCAGGCTCGCGAGCGTGGCGCCCCGCTCCACCTCGCGCTGGATCCAGAGATCGAGACGCTGCTGCTCCACGGCTTCGAGGGCGACGCGCTCTGCGATCGCGGCCGGCACGGCGACGATTCCGGTGGATTCGCACACGAGGATGTCGCCCGGATGGATCGCCGCCCCTCCGCAGGCCACCCGCTCCTGCGTGCCGACCAGGGCGAGGGTGCCCCCGGCGGCTGCCGGCCGGCTCCAGGCCGGGATGCCGATCTCGTCCGGCAGGGCCGCGTCGGTCACGAGGCCGATGGCGCCCCGCTGGGCGAGCCGCGCGGCCAATATCGCCCCGAACGGCAGGGCGAGGCCGGACGCGGCGGCATCGATCACCACGACCGCGCCGTCCGGCACTGCGTCGATGGCGGCGGCGAGGTCGCCGGCGGCATCGTCACGGGCTGGAATCATCCGCATCGTGTAGGCGGGGCCGACGACGGCGCCGCTGCCGCGCGCCGAGAGGCCGTGCGGGGTGAAGGCCTTCACGCCGGCCCGCGTCAAGGCGCGGGCGAGGCTCGCCGGGGTGACGGCGGAGAGCGCATCGCGCAGGGTCGGATCGATGGCCATCGGGGGCTCCGTGAAAGGCCGGCCCCGGTCCGGGCGGCGCGGTCGGGAAAGGTGGATCGCGCCGGCGCGCCGGCAAGTCCGAGGGGGCCGTCAGGCGATGGGCTCGCCCAGGGCGCGGGCGGCGCCGGGCCGGGCGGCCACCCGCTCGTACCAGCGGTGCAGCGCCGGGCGCTCGATCCGCTCGGCCGGCAGGTTCAGCCAGCGATGCGCCGCGCAGCCGAGGGCGATGTCGGCGATGCTGAAGCCCTCGCCGACCATGTAGGTCCGCTCCGCGAGATGGCGGTCGAGGATCGCGGCCATGGCCTCGCTCTTCTCCAGCGAGGCGGCGATCAGGGCACGGTCGGGCTCGGCCGCCCGGTAGAGTTGCCAGAACGCGTCGCGCATGGCGGGCGTGAAGCTCGTGGCCTGCCAATCGACCCATTGCTCCACGTGGGCGCGCGCCCGCGGATCCGCCGGCAAGGCCAGGGCCGGACTGGTCGCCGCGAGGTAGCGCAGGATCGCGTTGGATTCCCAGAGGACAAAGCCGTCCTCCTCCAGCGTCGGGACGAGACCGTTCGGGTTCAAGGTGCGGTAGCCGGGATCGTTGACGACCCCGTGGGCACCGCCGGCCGCGACCCGCTCGTAGGGCAGGCCGGCCTCGTCGAGCCCCCATACGGCCTTCTGCACGTTCACCGAGGTGAGGCGGCCCCAAAGCCTGCGCATGGTCGAAGAGTCTCCGTCACACCTTGGGCGGGTAGGCATGATCCTGCCCGTTCGGATCGGTCACGCGGACCCCGTCCCCCGTCTCGCGGAGGTAGCCGGGGCCGATCGGCACCTTGCCGTGCCCGCCGGGAATGTCGAGCACATAGGTCGGCTGGGCGAGGCCCGAGAGGCGGCCGCGCAGGGCGCGCATCAGCTCCTGCCCCTCGGGTACACCCGTGCGGAGATGGCCCGTTCCGGGGGCCAGATCGCCATGATGGAGGTAGTAGGGCTTGATCCGGTTCTCGACGAGAACTCGCATCAGCGCCTCGAGGGTCGCGGCCTCGTCGTTGACGCCGCGCAGGAGCACCGACTGGCTCACCAGGGGGATGCCCGCATCGACCAACCGGGCGCAGGCGGCGCTGGCAGCGGCGGTGAATTCCCGCGGATGGTTGGCGTGGATGGCGACGAAGACCGCCCGCCCGAAGCGCTTGAGCGCCTGGACGAGCGCATCGGAGACGAGATCGGGTTTCACCACGGGCACGCGGGTATGGACCCGCATCACCCGGACATGCGGGATGGCGGCGAGGCGCTCCGCGATGACGCCGAGGCGGCGCGGCGAGAGCGCGAACGGGTCGCCGCCGGTGAGCACCACCTCCCAGATCCGCGGATCCTGCGCGATGTAAGCGAGGGCGGTGTCGAGCTCGGCGTCGGTGAGCGTCCCGAGCCCGTCGGGTCCGACCATCTCCCGGCGGAAGCAGAAGCGACAATAGACCGGGCAGACATGGAGCGGCTTCAGCAGCACGCGGTCGGGATAGCGATGCACGATCCCGGTCACGGGGGCGTGGGCGGCGTCGCCGATCGGGTCGGCGCGCTCCTCCGGCGTCGCCACGGCCTCCTCGGCCCGGGGGACGAACTGGCGGCCGATCGGATCGTCGGGATCCTGCGGGTCGATCAGTTCGGCCATGTCGGGCGTCACCGAGACGGCGTAGCGTGCGAGGACGGCGCCGAGGGCTTCGGCCTCCGCCCCGGAGATCAGGCCGGCGGAGAGAAGGTCGTCCGCGCTGCGCAGGGCCTGGTTCATGGCCGCGTCTCCGCCACGGGTGTCCAGATCACGTCCTCGATCCGGGTTGCCCCGCAGGCCAGCATCGCCAAGCGGTCGAAGCCCAGGGCGATCCCGGACGCCTCCGGCATGACGGCGAGCGCAGCGAGGAAGTCGTCGTCGATCGGGTAGCGCTCGCCGTAGACGCGCTGCTTCTCGGCCATCTCCGCCTCGAACCGGCGGCGCTGCTCCTCCGGGTCGGTCAGCTCGCCGAAGGCGTTGGCGAGTTCGACGCCGCAGGCGTAGAGCTCGAAGCGCTCGGCCACGCGCGGATCGTGCGGCGCCGGACGGGCGAGGGCGGCCTCGCTGATGGGGTATTCGCACAGGATAGTCGGGCGGCCGAGGCCGAGATGCGGCTCGATCCGCGCGACGAGGACGCGGGAGAACAGGTCGGCCCAGGTGTCGTCCGGGACGACCCGGAGCCCGGCCCCGGCGACGGCGGCGGCCAGGGCATCCCGATCGGTCGCACCGCTCGTCGTGACGCTGGACAGGAGGTCGATCCCGGCGAAGCGGTCGAAGGCCTCCGCCAGGGTCAGGCGCTCCGGTTCCGCGAAGGGATCCGTCTCCCGGCCGCGGAAGACGAGACGGCGGGCGCCCGCGGTCTCGGCCGCGCAGGCGAGCAGCGCGGCGCAATCCGCCATCAGCGCCGTGTAGGCGGCGCCGGCCCGATACCACTCGAGCATGGTGAACTCGGGATGGTGCAGGGGCCCGCGCTCGCGGTTGCGGAACACGCGGGCGACGCTGAACAGCCGCGTCTCGCCCGCGGCCAGAAGCTTCTTGCAGGCGAATTCCGGTGAGGTGTGAAGGTAGAGGGGCGTGCGGGCACCGCTGGCGCCGATCGCCTCCGTGGCGAAGGCCGACAGATGCGCTTCGTTGCCGGGCGAGACCTGGAGGCAGGCGGCCTCGGCCTCGATGAAGTCGCGGTCGGAGAACCATGCGCGGAACGCCGCGAGGATGCGGTTGCGCAGGAGCAGCGCCGGGCGCCGGTCGGCGTGGCGGCCGGCTGACCACCAGGGGGAGGCCGCGCCCGTCACGACCGGCCTCCGCGTCCGCTACGGAGCGAGTCCGGCCGGCTCCGACCGTACGGCGTCGCGTTCTCGAGCACTCTCAATCCTCGGCCCTGACTGGCTCCGGACCGCGGAGACGCGCCGCGGCCGAGGCTGTGTGCCATCGACGGTTCACGCCCGCCCGCTGGCAACCGCGGCGCAGATGCGATAGTGGCGGGGTCCGAGATGCAGCGCCCGCGCTTGGCGCGTGCCGGCCCCCATGTCAATGCAGGACGCAATTCCGTGAAGGTGATCGCCTCAACGCTCCGTAAGGGCAATGTCGTCGAGAAGGATGGCAAGCTCTACGTGATCCTGTTCGCCGAGAACATCCACCCCGGCAAGGGCACGCCGGTGACCCAGCTCGACATGCGCCGGATCACGGACGGCGTGAAGGTGTCCGAGCGCTACCGGACGACCGAGCAGGTCGAGCGCGCCTTCGTGGAGGATCGCGAGCACACCTTCCTGTACAGCGATGGAGAGGGGTTCCACTTCATGAACCCCGAGAATTACGAGCAGATCGCCGTGCCGGAGGACGTGGTGGGCGATGCCGCCCCGTATCTCCAGGAGGGCATGGCGGTGATGCTCTCGGTCCATAACGGCGTCCCGCTGACGATCGAGCTGCCGCAGCGCGTGACCCTGGAAGTCGCCGAGACCGAGCCGGTCCTCAAGGGCCAGACCGCCTCCTCGTCCTACAAGCCCGCGACCCTGTCGAACGGCGTGCGCACGACCGTGCCGCCCCATATCGCGGCCGGAACCCGCGTCGTCGTCATGACGGCCGACGGTTCCTACGTCGAGCGCGCCAAGGACTGATCCGGTCCTCGCCGGTCGCCGGGCCCGGGCGGTTCGGCGCCGGGCTCAAGGCGCGGCCCGCGCGGCCGCGTCCAGGGTGGCGTAGCAGGCCTGCGAGAGCCCCTGCGCGCGCAGGCGCTCCGTCCCGCTGAAGGGGCGCCCATCCTCCCGGAACAGATCCTCGCGGAGCAGCGCCTCCGACGTGCAGCGCGCGGCGATGCGGCAGAGCGCCGGCTCGCCGCCCGTGCGGGTGCAGATCGTCACGTAATCGGCGCGGAACGCCCGCAGCCCGGCGCGTGGATTGGCGCCGATCACCGTGACGACACCGGTCAGCAGGGCCAGCAGGACGGGCTGGTGGATGAGGTAGATCGCGAGGCTGTGGCGGCCCGCGAAGGTGGCGGCGCGCCCCAGGCGCGTGCGTGGAGCCCAGGCCCGGAGGCGCGAACGGGCAAGCTTCGGCAGCGCCAGACGACCCAGGACGATCCCGGCCAGAACCAGCCCGAACCAGGGGAAGAGCGGCACGTAATCGTTCGTCCGCGGCACGACCGAGCCCAGGCCGAGAAAGGACAGGGCCGCAGCGTCGAAGATGGGCGCGCGCACGACATGCGGTGTGGCGAGGAAAGCGGCGGCCGCAACGGCCGTGACGGGCACCGGCAGGAACAGGAACGGCAGCCCGAGCAGGCTCGAGACGGCGATGCAGTGGAGCACGCCGAAGAACACGAAGGCGTCCGGGAACATGACCCAGGTGCCGAGGGTCACGAGCAGCGCCGCCCCGCCGATCCGCGCAAACCGCAGCAGGGTCGGCCGGACCCGGACGCCCCGGCCGTTCATCAGCACCAGCCCGACGCCGACCAGAAGCAGGAAGCTGCCGGCGATCGCCTCGGCGGCGTGCCGGCCCAACGGGGTCAGCGCGTAATTCTCCGCCGTCAGCCGCAGATGGCCGAGATCCCAGACCGTGTGGTAGCTCGCCATCGCCACCAGGGCTACGGCCCGGGCGGCGTCGATGACCGGCCATCGGCGCTGCGCAGCCGGTGACGCGGAGACGGGGCGGTCGAGGGTGACGTCAACGGACATGATGGTGCTCCCAAACCATGTCGGCGCCGCCCTTTCCACCGGAACCGGCTCGGGGCGCCTCGGCCCATCGTGACGCTGGCGCGAAGGCTCTCGGAAACGTGAAGGCGGTGGGCTTACGAATGCGCGGCGGCGGTCCGCAGCGGGGGATCGGAAAAACCCTTCGGCGGCCCCGGCGCTTAAACCCCGGTTTCCCCGGTAACTGCGACCGATCGACTGTTGCGGCCCCGCCTCCGTGCGCCAAGATTGCAACTTCGCGGGGCTCATCAGGCGGCCAAATGGGCTTCCCGGCCATCAGGACTTCGTTAATCTTGCCGGGAGAGCGCGCGGCGTGATTCGGTGTAGGTTGCTCGGCCATGTCTGACGAACGCGGATCCGGGCCGGAGAACCCCGAACGGTTGCCGGCCGCCCGAACCGGCGAACAGGGTCAGTACGAGGACGAGGCTCTCGATCTCGTCGAGGTGGCGGGGCGCATCAAGTGGTTCGACGTCTCGAAGGGCTTCGGCTTCATCGTGCCCGACGACGGCGCGCCGGACATCCTGCTGCACGTGACCTGTCTGCGTCGCGACGGGTATCAGGCCGCGAGCGAGGGCGCACGCATCGTCGTGGAAGCCGTCGAGCGCCCACGGGGCTGGCAGGCGTTCCGGGTGATCTCCCTCGATCAGGCCACGGCGGTGCATCCGTCCGAGATGCCCATGCCACGCACCCACGTTACCGTGACGCCGACCAGCGGATTGGAAACGGCCGTCGTGAAGTGGTTCAACCGCCTGCGCGGGTTCGGCTTCCTCACGCGGGGCGACGGAACGCCTGACATCTTCGTGCACATGGAGACGTTGCGGCGCTACGGGATCGCCGAGCTGAAGCCCGGGGAGTCCGTTCTCGTCCGCTATGGCGACGGCTCGAAGGGCGTCATGGCGGCCGAGGTCCGGCTGATCGACGGGGCGATGCCCGCCTCGCATTAGTTTGCGCCCTCCCGGCAGCGCGCAGCCTGCGCCATAGGCTTGGCGAATCGGCGGAAATCCGGCGCCGGATTCCCCTGTCGCACATCCTGGTCTAACACCGGCGACGGGCGCGCGGGCCCGCGCGCCATTCCTCGAGAGGCTTGAGCCTGTGAGATTTATATTCCGCGCCGCCTCGGCGGCCGCACTAGCCTGTCTCGCCGTGAGCGCGGTCGGCCCGGCCCCGGCGGCCCGGGCGCAGGCTGCGGCGCGCGCCGCTGCGGTCAAGTCGGAGCCGCTGACGATCATGACGAAGTCCGGACCCAAGCGCTTCGACGTCGAGGTGATGCGCGACGACGCCGCCCGCGCCCGGGGCCTGATGTTCCGTCGGCACATGGCGGGGGACCACGGCATGCTGTTCGATTTCGAGCAGGACCAGCCCGTCACCATGTGGATGAAGAACACCTATCTGCCTCTCGACATGGTCTTCATCCGCGCCGACGGGACGATCAGCCGGATCGCGGCCGATACCGAGCCGCTCTCCACTGCGATCATCGCCTCGGGCGGCCCCGTCCTCGCGGTCCTGGAACTGAATGCGGGAACCGCGGCGAAGCTCGGGATCGCGCCGGGCGACCGGATCGAGCACGCCATGTTCAAGGCCCGCTGACGTCCATCCCGGCCCGCGAACGCACCGGGAACAAGTGCCTTGACCGCCGCCGAATTCCGCGCCAGTGTTCCGGCAATGTTCCGGTGCGCCGGAAGGCAGGTTCAGGGCGGAGGACCCGATGGGCAACGCAGCCGCGGCCGAACTGTTCGGCAATGACGACTGGTCGGTCCAGACGGACGGGATCGAGCACCGGGAGACCGGCTATTTCATCGCGCGCGGCGCCCTGGCCATGCGCCGGGCCGAGGGCTTGTGGGACTGGCCGCTGCAGATGGCCGAGAAGCGCTGGTGCCGGCCGAGCCTGTTCCGGGAAGCCTTCCTGGCGGCCCTCGACCGCTTCGGCATTGCGCGCGACGCCGAGCTGATCCGGTCCTTCGCACTGGGCTACGGCATCCGCGCGGTGGTCGCACCGGCCGCCGACACCTTCGTCAGCCTGGGTGAGATGCTGACGCCGCGCGAGACGCCCGAACCGGTCCGGGTGACCGTGCGCCGGCCGGCGCGGGCCCTGGCTGCCGCAGGGGCGTGACGGTCCGGCGGCGGGCGGAAGATTTGACCCGGGCCGCCGCACGCGGATAGCCCTCATCCTTGAAGCAAGGGAGAGAGCATCATGGCGGATCACGACCGGGCTGGACTCGACGGGCTGATCACGCCGCCCTTGTCCCGGCGAGGCTTCGTGATGACGAGCCTGATGAGTGGCTTGACCCTCGCGACCACCCGCGTGGAAGCTCAGGTGATCCACACGGACCCGACCGGCATCGAGGCCGGCGAGGTCAAGATCCCGGCCGCAGACGGGCCGATGCCGGCCTATCGGGCGGTTCCGGAGGGCACCGGCCCCTTCCCGATCGTTCTGGTGATCGAGGAAATCTTCGGCGTCCACGATTATATCAAGGACATCTGCCGCCGGCTCGCGAAGGCCGGCTACTGCGCGGTGGCGCCCGAACTCTACGCCCGCCAGGGCGATCTCTCGACCATGTCGGATCCCAAGCAGATCATCCGGGACGTCATCGCGAAGACGCCGGACGCGCAGTGGATCGGCGACCTCGATGCGGCGGCCGCCTGGGCGGCTTCGGCGGCGAAGGGTGATCCGAACCGGCTCGGCGTCATGGGCTGGTGCCGGGGTGGACGTGACGTCTGGCTGTACGCGGCGCATCGTCGCGACCTGAAGGCGGCGGTCGCTTGGTACGGGCCTGTCGGCGGCGAACGCACCGACATTCAGCCGCGCACCGCCGGCGACGTGGCCGCCGAGATCCACGCTCCGCTGCTCGGCCTGTATGGGGGAGCCGATACCGGTATCCCGGTAAAGGCCGTGGAAGAGGCGCACGATCGTGCTCTGGCGGCGGGCAAGAGCGTCGAGATCGTGGTTTATCCGGATGCGCCGCACGGCTTCCACGCGGATTACCGTCCGAGCTACCGGCGTGAGGCTGCCGAGGATGGCTGGACACGCGCTTTGGCTTTCCTGAAGTCACACGGTGTCGGCTGAAAAGACGTCATCGACGGTCGAGCGAACGCGTTCTGCGTTGGCTGTGTTGCCCAAGACACGGCCTCAATTTCTCAATTGTGCAAGGATCAAAGGAGGATCTGTGCCCGCGCGGGTGTGGCCCTTCGCGGCGTTCGGGCGTTGAACCGATCGAAGCGACCGCCGTTCAGCCCCTGTAGAGTGTCCTGGCCCATGAGCGAATCGGTACAGCCTGGCCAGAAGCCCGTGATCCTCGTCGTGGAAGACCAGCCCGACGAGCGCTTCCTCGCGGCCACGCTGCTGGAGGATACGGGCTTCACGGTCATCGAAGCCGAGACCGCCGATCGCGCCCTGGCCATTCTCAATGATCGCGCGGACGAGGTCAGCGTGGTGTTCTCGGACGTTCGGACCCCCGGGCCGATCGGCGGTTTCGAACTAGCGCGGATCATCGGCGTGACCTGGCCGCGCGTGCGGGTCCTCCTCACCTCCGGTGATGCCGGCGACCAGCCGAGCGACCTGCGCGTCTCGGCGACGTTCATCCCGAAGCCCTGGCGCGCCGAAGACATCCTCGCCTGGGTGGAGCAGGCCGCCGGCCGGCCGTCCACCGAGCCCGGACCGTCCGTTATCGGACCGGGCGGCAAAATAATCCCCACCGGCCTGGAAACCTGAGGCGGCCACACAGTTGTACGCCACTCCGGAGCAGCAGCCCCCGGACGTGCGCAGTACACTTGACCCGCGGCACCGCCATGAAGATCGTTGCAATCAACCACGCCGATTCCCTGCGCCGGCCCGGCGCCCGGGATACGGTCGAGTCCGTCCTTCTCGATACGGTCCGCGAGGGGCTGCTCAGCGTCTACGGCGCAGCGGAGCACGACATTCCGGCGGAGATGGCAGCGATTGTGCGGCGGCTCGACCGTCCGGATATGACGCGGTGCATGCTGTCCTGAGGCTCGACCGCCGAAGCTTGGCGGAAGACTGAGGCGATGAGTCGCCAAGGCGAGAGAATCTGCTATTCAGCGCATTCTGACCTGCCGACGCCAAGCGTCTCTCAGTCGAGTCCCTGATGCGTCTCACAGTTCTTCGCGGATCGCTGACTGCCGCCGCGATCATGACCCTGGCCGGCCTCGTATCCGTCCAGGCGGCGACGCCGCCCGCCCAGCCTGCCGATGGGGCGGGGGGTGCGGGTGACCGCAAGGCCATGATCACCAAGCGGCTGCTCGGGCGCGGCACGGCCTCCACCTTTGCGTTCTACGCAGCGGGCGCTGCGCCGGATGCGGGACGGCCCGTCGCCATCGTCCTGCACGGCTGGGGGGCGGTCAATCCGCAGAGCTATGGCGGCTGGATCGACCATCTCGCCCGCCAGGGCTGGCTCGTCCTGTTCCCCCGGTTTCAGGAGGTCAACCGGACGCGACCGGCCGATGCCCCGGCCATCGCGGAAGGCTTGGTCAAGGCCGCGCTTGCCGAACTTGCGACGGAGAGCGAGGCCAAGCCCGATCTCGGCCGCGTCGCGATGATCGGCCATCTCGCCGGCGCGCCGCTCGCCATGGATCTCGCAGCGGCCGCGAAGGCGCAGGGCCTACCGGTTCCGAAGCTGATCTTTGCGGCGACGCCCGGCGGTATCGCCAGCGGGCCGAAATCCAGAGGTATCGCGCTGACCGACCTGGCGGCGATCGACCCATCCACGCTCCTCGTGGCCATGGTCGGCGACAAGGACACGCGGGCTGCCGACCTCGCGGCGAAGCGTCTCCTGCGCGAGGCCAGCGGCGTGCCGCTGGACCGCAAGTTGTTCGTGCGGGTCCTTTCGGACGATCATGGCTTCCCGGCCCTTACGGCGACGCTGGCCGCCCCTGCGGGCGTCGACAGCGCCTATGACGGGGGCAACATCAAGCCCGCGCCGGAGCCCAAGGATGCGCCGAAGGAGTCGACCAAGCCGACGCCGTTCCGCTGGTCCGCCGACATGGCCTTGACCGGCGAGCAGCAGACGCTGGTCTCGCAGATCAATCTCGCCCGGGTCGATGCCCTGGACTATCTCGGTTTCTGGAAGACCTTCGACCTCGCCGCCGCCGCGGCCTTCGCCGGGTCGGATGCGACGGCGCTGAAGAACAATCCACGCCTGGCCGACATGGAGCGCTGGAGCGACGGCTGGCCGGTGAAGCGGCTCGCCGTCGAGACGCCCCGGCCCACGCCGGCCGCGCAGGCGGGGACGCCGGCATCCGCGCCCGCAGGCCGCAAGCGCTGAGATCGGCGGTTCCGACAGCTTGGCCCTGGCGCGGGGCTTGCTAATCTCCTCCCGTTCGACACGGGAGCGCGATCATGCCCGAGTTCGTCGCCAGCCTGCTGGCCGCTGCAGCCTTCTGCCTGACATTGCTCGCGCTGAATGCGCTGACGCGGCTGCTGATCCAGGCGCATTTCGCGCCCTCGGATCTCGGCGAGACCGGCCTCCTGCAAATCGGCGGCGCGCTGGTGATGGCCCGGGCGGCCTACCGCCGGGCGCCGCACCGCCGCACGGGCTGAGCCTCAGCGCAGGAAGGCGCCGAACGAGCGCGGGCCGTTGCCGGTGGGGATGGTCGCCAGCACCTTGAGCGTCTTGGAATCGAGGACGCTCAGGGTGTTGTCGCCCCAATTGGCCACGTAGAGGCGGCCGTCCGAATCCGCGGCGATCCCTTCCGGATGATCGCCGACATCGACGTCGGCGATCGGCTTCAGCGTGGCGAGGTCGAACGCCGTGACGCTGCCGGCATATTGGTCGGTGACGAAGCCGCGCCCGCCGGCGAGGGCGATCACGTAAGGCCGGCGGCCGGTCGGCACGCGGCCGATCTCGCGCCCGGTCTTCAAATCCAGAACCGAAACATCGTCCCCGGTGACATTGGCCGTGTAGGCGCGCCCGGCCGCGGCATCGAGGGTGATGCCGAACGGATGCTGCCCCACGGGAATGACGGAGCTCTCCCGTCGGGTCGCTGTATCCACGACGGAGACCGTGTCGGCCTCGCGGTTGGCGACATAGAGCGTCCCGCCATCGGGGCTGACGGCGATCCCCGAGGGCGAGGCGCCGACCGCGATCTCGCCGTCCGGGACCAGCGTACCGTCGCGCTCGGTCAGCACGAACAGACGGTGCCCGTACCAGTCGGCCACGTAGACGGTGCCGCCCCGCGGGTCGGCCGCGACGCCGAGCGGCCCGCCGGGCAGCGGCACCTCGGCGAGGACGCGGCCGGCATCGAGATCGAGGATCGCGAGACCGTGCCCCTCCGGACGCGTGACGTAGGCGCGCCGGCGATCGGGCGACAGGGCGATCCCGGCCGGGGCCCCGTCGACGGGGATGCGGCGCACCACCGTCCGGGTGGCCAGATCGACGATCTCGACCGCGCCGCCGAGCTGCGCGGTGACGATGGCCTCCCGGGCCGGTTCGGCTCGGGAGGCGGTTGCGATGAGAACGAGGCCGGCGGCGAGGGCCGCGCGGCCCCGAGACAGGCTCACGAGCCCTTCTCGACCTTGGCCTTCAGGTTGGCGAGGCTCGCCTTGATCCAGTCGCCGACGCCCTTCTCGGAAGCCTCGTCGTTCAGATCCGGCGGCGGATCGTTGTTCATGTAGCCGCGATAGAAGGCCGCCTTCCACTCGACCTTCGACTTGGCATTGCCCTCGGGCTCGACCGTGATCGTCGCCGAGTAGTCGTTCGCCGGAAGATCCTTCACGTCGACCTTGTCGATGTAATAGGAGAACAGCTTGTCATCGGGCTTGTACTTGTTGCTGGTCTCCTGGATCTGATCGCCGTTCTTCAGGGTCAGGACTCGCTTGAACTTGCCGGCCGGATCGCCGTTGAGCTCCGTCTTGGTGACGTTCTGCATCCAGTCGGAATTCTTCATATCGCCGAGCACGGCCCAGACCTTGTCGGCGGGGGCGTTGATCTCGATCGACTCGGTGATCTTGCGCCGGGTTGGGCCGTGGGCCTGCGCGGTAGCCGCCACTAGGGCTGCCGTGGCCGCCAGGGCCAGGGTGATTTTCTTCATCTTGTCCTTCTCCTCCCGCCCTCAGCGGTCGTCGCGATCGAGAACGCGCGCCTCGGGGCCGAGCGCCGCCGCGACCTTGTCCTCGATCCAACCCCAGGCCTCGCGCTCGCGCGGTCCAGCGGTCTTGCCGATGGCGATGGCGAGGTAGGCCATCTCCGTCAACACCTTATCGGGCTCCAACATGTGGAGCCGGGTCGAAAGAATGGCGCCTTCGAGGACGGCGGCCTGCGCGCGGTTATAGCCGATGAACGGCGCGTGCGCGGCGCTGTGGACCATGCGGCCGCGGAAGCGCGGCCGCGTCTCGTGGGCCTCGACGGCGGCGACGGCGAACTCCGCGTGGCCGAAACTGTCGGCGAGGCGGCGGCCCTCGATTGCCGTGCAGGGCAGCGTCGGCCATTCGCGTCGGCCGGTCACCGCGCCGGCGATCACCCGGATGTCGCGGGGGCTCGAGGCCGCGAAGCAGGGGTTAGCCTCCAGATTGGCGATGGTCGGCGACGGCCGGAACGGCGCGAGGACGTAGCCGTCATCCTCGCCGATCAGTCCGAACGGAACGAGGTGCAGTTCGCCCGCCGGGGACAGGGTCGTGACGATGGTCTCGAGGATCAGCGGCATGGCCTCACGCCTTGTCGGCGGGGACGAGGCGCCCGCAGACCAGCTTCGTCGGCGGGTCCTGCGGACGCTCGGGCGCGGCCTCGGCCCGCACCTGGGCTTCGGGAATGGTCTCGGGCGGCGTTGCGCCGGCCTCGGGCCCGGTCAGCCGGGCATCGCGTGTCCCCGGTGGCGGCGCATCGGGTCCCGAATGCCGGGTATGGCCGGCCTTCTTGAAGGCGGTGGCATCCTCGATGTCGGCGTCCGCGGCGCAGCCCCAGTCGAGCGCTTCGTCCTGGACGTAGCGCTTGCCGAGCCGCCACGCCGTCTCCGCCTTGGCCAGTTCGGCGCCGAGATAGAAGGCGTGGGCGCCGTCGCTCGCGACATCGAGTTCGGGGAAGAAGGCCATCGCGTCGGTGCCGACCCTGTGAATGTCGCGATTGTAAAGGTGGATCCCGTCTTCGGCGGTCACGATCCGGTAATTCGGGTCGCGCACCTCCGCGGCGGCCTGGGCGATCTCGTCGGCCGTCTGCACGAACGGGCGCTTGTCGTGGAGGGCAAGCAGCGCCCGACCGTATCCCTTGGGCAGCGCGGAATCGGCCTTGGCCGCGTACATGACCCGTCGGGCGGCGTCGTGCTCCTCGACGGTGCGGCGGGTGTGGTTGGAGACCTGCACGATCAGCACATTGCCGATCGACAGTTCCGAGCACATGCCGACGAGCAGCGCGGTGACGCCGAGGGAATCGGCCTCGGTCAGCTCGGTGAGATTGCCGGTGCCCATCATCATGTTGATCTCGGGCCAGCGGGCGCGGGTGTCGCGGTAGCGCGCGATCGAATCGACGAAGCCGTGATGGATCGGCTCCAGGATCGGATCGGCGAGGAAGGGGCGTCCCGCCTTCAGCATGCGCTCGATCGCGCGATCCAGGGAGGGCAGGTCGTCCGGCCGCAGGGGCACGAGGATCGGCACCGCGTCGGTCTCGAAGGCGAGATCGAGAGTCTCCTCGTTCAGGCTCAGCAGGAAGTCGGCGCCGGCCCCGGCGCCCCGGACCAGTTCCTCGCGGGAGAAGGAATCGACGCTGACCTTCAGGCCTGCGCCTTTGAGGGCCTGGACGGACTCCTCGAGATGCGGAAACGGGGTGTCGGGCAAGCCGCCGAGATCGATGACGTCCGAGCCGCGCTGGGCGAGATCGAGGCCCTTGGCGACGATCTGCGCGACACTCATCTTCGACGCATCCACGATCTCCGAGAAGATCCGGAGGTCGTGCCGGGACAGATCGACCTTGCGCGCGGTCAGGCCGAGCCAGGCCGGCAGGTCGACCACCTCGTCGGGTCCCCGCTCCACGGGCACACCGAAATGGGCGGCGAGATGCTCCGGGTTGGCCCGGCACCGGCCCGGAAGGATGATCCGGGTGGCGCCCTCGGGGAGGACGATCCGTCGGCGGATGATCTCCTCGGTCATCAGCGCCGCGACCTTCACGCCGGCATCCGCGATGCTCCAGTGTAGATTCTCCGGCAGCCCCGCCGCGACCTTCTCGAGCCGCGCCCGGGCCAGACGGCCGGTGACGAAGACGATGTGCTCGGGGGTGCTCACGCGGCGGTCCTCGTCTCGACCGCAACGCGGCACTGCGGGCCCCAGATCTCGATCGCCCCCTCGAACTTGGCTGCGAAGCCCGGGAAGGCGCCATCCACGATCCCCTCCTGCGCCAGCGCGACGGGATCCCGGCCCTGCGGTACATCGATGGATTTCACCAGGACGCAGCGCTCGGCCCGGATCCGCGTCGCGAGCCAGAGGGCGAGGCTGTCCGAGGTCACGTCCCAGGTTTCCGGAATGTCCGGATGGCCGCCGCGCAGGCCGCGCGGATTCCAAACCCGAATCCGGGCGGGCGCGGTCTCCGCCCAGGGCTCCAGGCTCTGCGCCAGACGCGGCTCGATCCCGCGGAAGATTCCGGCCGCGTCGCTCATGGCATCGAGGGCCCGGCGATGGGCCTCGGCATCGCCGAACCGCTCCCGTGCCTGCGCGGCCCGGACGGCGTCGGCGAAGGCGCCGCCGCCCGGGACCACGATGCAGCGCCCGTGCGCCCCGTCGCCGATCGCCGTCAGCAAGGCGCGGCGGCGATGCGGATCCGCTTCGAGGCTGCCGCCGATCTTGATGACGGTGGTCACGCCGCGTCCTGCCGGCTCGGCCGGAGGGCGCGCAGCGCCTCGGCCACGCGCAGGGGATCGATGCCGTTGCGGCGGTCGAAGTCCCGGCACAGGCCGCCGCGGAAGCCGAGATAATCCGGCCGGTATGCGCACAGAACCGGGATGTCGATCACTCGAAGCGACCCGGCGAGGCCACTCATCAGGCCGTGCCCCCGGCAGGCGGCGGTGAAGGCCGAGAGATCCGCGGGAGCGGCGAGATCGGGCAGGCGGGCGCCGGTCTTCCCTGCGGTATCGACCATGGCGCCCGCGAAGCCGGCGGCTGCGAGTGCGGGCACATGCGGGGCCGTCGTGCCGTCCTCGGCGAAGAGCACGGCGATGAGCCGCCGCGGTGCCGCCGCGACAAGGTCAACAAGGGCCGACGGATCCCGGAGCAGGGCTGGCGTGAGGCCCACCTTCACCCAGTCGACGCCGGTCCGCGCCAGGGCGGCCACGGATCGGACCGCGGGATCGGCCACCGCACTCGTCGCGGCGCCGCCGGACACGCGGGCGACGATCTCCCGCACGATCCCGTCGTCCAGGGCGCCGAGCGCCCCGCGCTCCGGATCCTTGGCATCGATCAGGTCGGCACCCGCAAGGCGAGCGGCCTCGGCCTCAGCCGGATCGCGGACGCTGACGAGGAGCCGGAGCAGAGGATCTTGCTGGGTTGAAGACGTGGGCACGAAACACTCGGACTTGAACGGACCGTCTCAGGACTTCCCGGGCAGCGGCTCGGCGAGCAGGCGGTTCTTCACCACCCAGCGCATCGCGTGCGCCCAGGTATCGTCGGTGTCGGCGCGGATCGTCACCTGGCCGCCGCGCACCGCCTTGCCGGTATCGGCCTCGGCGATCGTGACGCTCAGGTTGAAGATCTGACCGGACCCCTTCTCCACATAACCGGTCACGACGAGGTCCGCACCCAGGCTCTTGGCGATGTCCGCCGCGCAGCCGTTGCATTTGTAGAGCGGCCCCTCCTTGGCGACGACGTCGGCCTTGGATGCGGTATCGACGATCTCCAGCCCGGCCCTGTCACGGAGGGCGTTGCGCAATTCGTCCGTGACGAGGGTGAGTTTTCGCGCATCGACCGGCCGCGTCCGGGTTCCATAGGAGGCGCCGGGATCGAAGAGTTCAACCGGAAACACGGCCGCCTTCTCGGCGGCGCTGGCCGCGCCGGGCAGGGCGGCCGAGAGCGCCACGAAACTGCAGGCAATCGCGGCGCGGAGAGACGTCAGGCGCATCGGCGGGAGCTTCCTCTCGAGGCGTTCGGCCGCCCGTATCGGCGGCGTCGTTCCCGCCATAGGTCGGGCGAAGGGACAATTTGGCAATGTACTTCCGCGTCCACCTATCCCACGACGGCAACGTGAACGTCGGGACGACACGCCGCGGTTGAGCGGCCAGAGCGGAAGCTGATAGAGGCCGCCCACATGCATCATCCTGCACCCGACACCGTCTTCCGGCCTCCGACGCGCCCGGCTTGGCTGCGCGCGGCCCTCGTTGCGCTGGCCCTGGCTCCCCCGTCGGCATGGGCAGAGGACCAAGCCCCGGCTGCGGCGGCGCAACCGGCCCAGCACGCGGCCCCGCAGGGGATCGAGACCCATATCGGCCTGATCTACCGGCCGCAGCCTGCGCCGTCCTCCTACGATGCCGAGGCGGCGCCCGAGGACGAGGGCCTGGCCGGTGCCAAGATGGGCATCGCCGACAGCAACACCACCGGCCGTTTCACCAAGCAGTCCTACGTCCTCGACGAGGTGGCGCTGACGGACGACAAGCCGGACGCCGTGGCGGCCGCCAAGACGCTGATCGGCAACGGGGTGCGCTACCTCGTCCTGGCGCTCCCCGCAGATTCCGTCCTGGCGGTCGCGGACGCAATCAAGGACACGGGGGCCGTCATCCTCAACGCGGGGGCGGCCGACGACCGTTTGCGCGGCGCCGATTGCCGCGCCAACGTGTTCCACATCCTGCCGTCCCGGGCGATGCTGACCGATGCCCTGGCGCAGTACCTGACCGTGATGCGCTGGCGGAAGCTCTTCCTGATCGTCGGCCCGACCGAGGCCGACAAGGCCTACGCCGACGCGATGCGCAATTCGGCGCGGAAATTCGCGCTGAAGATCACCGCCGAGAAGCCCTGGACCTTCGGCCCGCTCGCCAAGGCGCGCGGCGACACGCCGACCCGGGCCGAGGCGATGGTCTTCACCCGGGGCCTCGACTACGACATGGCCGTCGTGGCGGATGAGGAGGGCGACTGGGGCGACTACGTTCCCTACCGCACCGTCGATCCGCGGCCCGTCGGCGGAACGCAGGCGCTGACGCCCACGACGTGGTCGCCGGTCCTGGAGACCTGGGGCGCCGCGCAGGCCCAGAACCGCTTCCGCCGGCTCGCATCGCGGCTGATGCGCCCGCTGGATTACCAAGCCTGGGCGGCGGTGCGGACGGTCGGCGAAGCCGTGACGGCGAAGAAGACCAACGATCCGGCCGTGATCGCCCCGTACCTCGTCGATCCCGCCTTCACCCTTCCGGCCTACAAGGGCGTGCCGCTGAGTTTCCGGCCCTGGGACCATCAGTTGCGCCAAGCGATCATCGTCGTGCAGCCCAAGGCGCTGGTCTCCGTCGCGCCCGAGCAGGGCTTCCTGCACCAGCGCACGCCCCTCGATACGCTGGGCGTCGACCTTCCGGAGACCACCTGCAAATTCAAGTAGGCCCGCGGCCTGCGGCGATGGAGAGCGGCCAAGGCCCTCGCAACGCGCGGGAATCGCACTACAAACCACCGGAGAGAACGTCCGCCGAGGACGCCGGGAAGCCGCAAGGGAAGGAATTGGGATGAGCCGCCCCGTCGAGGCATGTCTGAGTGGGATCGCCCTTGGGGCGTGGTTCGCCCTGTGCGGTCCGGCCGCCGCCTTCACCGCCTACGTCACGAACGAGAAGGGCAACTCGGTCAGCGTCATCGACACCAACACCATGGCGGTGACGGCGACCTGGAAGGTGGGGCGGCGCCCGCGCGGCGTGACCGTCTCCAAGGACGGCAAGGAGGTGTACGTCTGCGCCAGCGACGACGACCGGATCGACGTGCTCGATACGAGTTCCGGCAAGGTGGTGCGCTCGCTGCGCTCCGGGCCGGATCCGGAGCAGTTCATCCTCGATGCCTCCGGCAACCCGCTCTACGTCGCCAACGAGGACGACAGCCAGGTCACGATCATCGACATCGAGAAGAACAAGGTGCTCGCCGAGGTGCCGGTGGGTGTCGAGCCGGAGGGGATGGGCCTGTCGCCGGACGGCAAGGTCCTGGTCAACACCTCCGAAACCACCAACATGGCCCACTTCATCGACACGAAGACCTTCCAGGTCATCGACAACGTGCTGGTCGATGCCCGGCCGCGCTTCGCCGAGTTCACCGCCGACGGCAAGTACCTGTGGGTCTCGGCTGAGGTCGGCGGCACGGTGAGCGTCATCGACGTGGCGCAGCGCCGGGTGATCAAGAAGATCACCTTCAAGATCCCGAGCGTGAACGACGAGGCGATCCAGCCGGTGGGCATCCGGATCACCAAGGACGGCAGCAAGGCCTTCGTCGCCCTGGGTCCGGCCAACCGCGTCGCGGTGATCGATGCCAAGACCTACGAGGTCGAGAAGTATCTGCCGGTCGGCCAGCGCGTCTGGCAACTGGCCTTCACGCCGGACCAGAAGATGCTGTTCACCACGAACGGCACCTCAAACGACGTCTCGGTGATCGACGTGGCCGCCGAGAAGGTGGTGAAGAGCATCCCGGTCGGGCTCCTGCCCTGGGGCGTGGCGATCTCGCCGAACTGATCCGCGCGACCTCCGGGCGCCAAGCGAGGACGGCCGCGCGCGAAGCGGCCCTAGGGTGGAACACGACATGACGCGCATGTTTCGAACGGCGGCCCTCGGCCTGGCAGGGCTGCTCGCCGCAGCCCCGGCGAGTGCCCTCGACCTGACCAAGAAGCGGGAGAACCTGACCGACCTCGTCCTGGGCGACGATCAGGGCAACGACTTCGTGGTCGAGAACAAGGACATCACCCTTGAATCCGGCAAGGCCTACCGGCTGCGGATCGTCGCCAAGGGGCGCCAGGAATACAAGTTCTACGCGCCGGAGTTCTTCCGCTACATCTGGTTCAACCAGATCGTGATCGAGCACAAGGAGATCCACGGCGGCGGACCGCCCGATCACCTGGAGTTCGACGATCCCGGCGAGATCGCCATCGAGTTCGTGGCGATCAAGCCCGGCACCTACACCTGGGCGGCGCGCGGCCTGGAATCCAAGGGCATGACCGGCACGCTGACGGTGAAGTGATGCGCATCCTCCTGCTCTCCGCCTGCCTCCTCGCTGCCGGTCCGGCTTTCGCGGCCGACGATGCCTCCGCCTGTGCCGAAGGCATCACGATGATCCGCGACGCCCTCGCGCTGAATCCGCCGGAGGCGGCCGTGCCGAAGCTCAAGAAGGCCCTGCGGGTGGCCGAGCGGGAGCAGAAGGAGGGCGAGTTCGACGAGTGCCTCGACGCCGTGTCCGACGCCCGGAAGGTCCTGGGCCGATGAGCGCATCCGAGGCGGCGGCCCTCCTGATCGAGCATGTCGGCCACCGGTTCGGCGCCCGCGCCGCGCTGGACGACGTCTCGATCACGGTGGAGCGCGGGCACTTCGCCGCGCTGCTGGGGCCGAACGGCGCCGGCAAGACGACGCTGTTCTCGGTCATCACCCGGCTCTACAACAACCAGACGGGGAGGGTCTCGATCTTCGGCCACGCCCTCGATCGCGAGCCGTCCCGGGCGCTGGCGCGGCTCGGCGTCGTGTTCCAGGCCCGCACCCTCGACACCGATCTCACCGTCGAGCAGAACCTTCTCTACCATGCGAGCCTGCACGGCATCACCCGCAACGCCGCCAAGGTCCGGGTCGGCGAACTCCTCGACCGCGTCGGTCTGGCGGATCGGCGCCACGACAAGGTGCGCACGCTCTCGGGCGGGCAGTCGCGCCGCATCGAGATCGCCCGCTCGCTGATCCATCGCCCGGACCTGCTGCTCCTCGACGAGCCCACCGTCGGACTCGACCTCGAGTCGCGGGCCGACATCGTGGCGATCGTCCGCGCCCTGGTGCGGGAGGAGGGATTGTCGGTGCTCTGGGCAACCCACATCTTCGAGGAGATCGCGGACGACGACGATGCGGTGGTCCTGCACCGGGGCCGGATCGTCGCCCGGGGACGGGCCGGCGAGATCGGCATGCCCGGCGAGGCGCTCGCCGACGCGTTCCGCCGCCTCGTGGCCGAACCGGGGAGGGCGGCGGCATGACCCATCCGACACCCCTCGCCACACGGATCGGCGCCGCCCCGCCGCGGAGCCAGACGGAACGGATCGGTCGCCTCGACGCGGTGGGCTACCTGATCTGCCTCGGCGGCATCGTCCGCCGCGAATTGCTGCGCTTCTTCAATCAGAAGGAGCGGTTCTTCTCGGCGCTGGTCCGGCCGCTGGTCTGGCTGTTCATTTTCGCGGCGGGTTTCCGCAACACGCTCGGCGTGTCCATCGAGCCGCCCTACCAGACCTACGTGCTCTACGAGGTCTACGTGGTGCCGGGCCTCGCCGTGATGATCCAGCTGTTCAACGGCATGCAGTCGTCCCTGTCGATGGTCTACGACCGCGAAGTCGGCTCGATGAAGGTGCTGCTGACCTCGCCCTATCCGCGCTGGCTGCTGCTGCTTGCCAAGCTGATCGCCGGCGTCGCCGTCTCGATCGTGCAGGCCTACGCGTTCCTCGCCGTGGCCTATTTCTGGGAAAGCGACATCCCGGTGCTCGGCTACCTCACGGCGCTCCCGGCATTCCTGGCCACCGGGCTCATGCTCGGGGCGATCGGGCTGTTCCTGTCCTCGCTGGTCCGCCAGCTCGAGAACTTCGCCAGCGTGATGAACTTCGTGATCTTCCCGATGTTCTTCGCTTCCTCGGCCCTCTATCCCCTGTGGCGGATTCGGGAATCCTCGGAGACCCTGTACTGGATCTGTGAGCTGAACCCGTTCAGCCACGCGGTCCAGCTCGTCCGCTACGCCCTCTACGTCCAGTTCGAGCCGGTCGCCTGCGCCGTGGTGGTGGGCGTGGGGCTCGCCTTTTTCGGCATGGCGGTGGTCGCCTACGATCCCGGTCGCGGCATCATGGCCCGGCGCGGCGGCCCGGCCGGCGACAACACCTGATGGAGCCTGCCTGATGAACGTCCTCCTCACCCGCATCCTCGGCCCGGTGCTGGGGCTGGCCTTTCTCTCCGGCCCCGCCCTGGCTCAGCCGAAGCCGGACCCGAATTGGCCCTGCGTCCAGCGCAAGGTCGCCACCCTGAGCGCCGGCCAGTTCTGGACCGGACCGGACGTCGCGGCGGCCGGCGATTGGGGCAGCGACAACGATGCGGCGGTCCTGGCGCAGAAAATCGCCTCCCGGCGCACGGACCTGTCGCAGGTTGGGCCGCTCCTCGACACGTTCGTGGAGAAATTCGGGTCCGACAAGGACGCGAAGGACAAGGCCCTGACGCGCGTCTTCGCGGGCGTGTTCGAGGTGCTGAACGGCGAGCGGGACAAGGTGGTCAGCGGCATCGCGCGCTACGCGCAGGGGCAGCGCCGGATGGCCGAGCGGATCCGCGACGAGGCCGACAAGATCAGCCAGGTGAAGGACGCGCCGAGCGCCTCGGACGCCACCGAGCTTCCCAAGGACCAGTCCGAGCTGGAGACGAAGTTCGCCTGGGATCGCCGGATCTTCCAGGAGCGAAGCCAGTCACTGACCTATGTCTGCGAGGTTCCACAGCTGCTGGAGCAGCGGCTCGGCGAGCTCGCCCGCCTGATCCAGGCGCGACTCTGACAGCGTTCGGCCTCCTCTTGCCGATTCATCCCGGGCACATTGCCGAAACGTCCCTAAGCCTCTGAGATCGTTATCGAAACTGTTGCCGTTTCACCACGTCGTGACGGCTTAGCTTGGCTCCGACCGGAAATAGAGCCGAAACGCGGCTCGCGTGTTCTTGAACCAATTGTGTGCGTCCCCGGCACCCGCCAAGAGAGACCCAAGCTCGGAAGTCACGAGCATGTGTTCGGTCTTGAGGGGGTTGGGGATGTCACTTCGGGCGCTTCGGAGCAGCCTGGTCGCGTCAGCATCGGTCCTGGCGGGGACGGTTCTCCCCACCGCCGTGCAGGCTCAGCAATCGGTGACGCTCGGCGAGATCAGCGTCGTCTCGACGTCGCCGGTCGGGTCCGGCGGCGGCAATTCGAGCCAGGCGCAGATCTTCAACGGGCCCGGCCCGGTGCCGCCGGCGGGTTCGGTGGGACCGAGCACCGGAACGCGGCTGCGCGGCTCCGAGCAGCCCCTTTACAAGATCCCCAGCACCGTCGAGTCGGTCACCGCCAGCGATCTCACCATCGATCGCGCCAGCAACAACCTGACCACGACGCTGGCCCGGCGCACCCCTGGCATCAACGTCTCCGACTCGCAGGGCAACAACAACCGCGTCGACATCACCTATCGCGGCTTCACGGCCTCGCCGGTCCAGGGCGTGCCGCAGGGGCTCGCCGTCTATCAGAACGGCGTGCGCATCAACGAAGCCTTCGGCGACATCGTCAATTTCGACCTGATCCCCCCGCAGGCGATCCAGCGGATCGACGTCGTCACCGGCAACCCGGTCTTCGGCCTCAACGCGCTGGGCGGCGCGGTCAACATCCAGATGAAGAACGGCTTCACCTGGCAGGGCACCGAGATCTCGGCCTGGGGCGGCTCGGACGCACGCACCGCCGGCTACCTCGAATACGGCAAGGTCTCCGGCCCCTGGAGCGTCTACTTCACCGGCGACGGCCTGAACGACCGCGGCTGGCGCTACGAGAGCCCGAGCACGATCGGCCGGATCTACGGCGACATCGGCTACCGCTCTCAGGATTCGGAGTTCCACCTGATCGGGCTCGCCGCCCGCAGCTTCTTCGGCGCAGCCGCCGCCACCCCGGTGGACTTCACCCACCGCGACCCGCGGGCGATCTTCACCTACCCGCAGACCACCACCACCGAGGTCGGCACCCTCCAGCTCACCGGCCGGGTGGACATCTCGCCGACCTGGGATCTCGCCGGCAACGCCTATTTCCGCCGCTTCAGCCAGACCTACGTCGACGGCAACGACGGCAACTTCGAGAATTGCAGTACACGGTCGAGCTTCCGCGGGAATCTCTGCTTCGAGGATGACGGCTTCAGCCCGGCTGCCGGCCAGTCGCAGAACGCCTTCCGCAACCAGTTCCTGATCCTGGGCCAGCAGAACCAGCGGATCCCGTTCCGGGCGGGCATCCCGTACGGCACGCTGGACACGACCCGGACGGAAGCCACCGGCTTCGGCGGCTCGCTGCAGGCGGCCAACCGCGACCGGATCTTCGGCCTGTCCAACACGTTCGTGGTCGGCGGCAGCATCGACGCGGCCAACTACTCGTTCAAGTCGTCCAGCACCCTGGGCGTGATCAACCCGAACCTGTCGATCACCACCGATCCGAGCAACCCGTTCTACGGCAACATCCCGGGCCTCGGCACGCCGCAGCTGCGGACCGCGGGCGCGCTGGGCATCGCGCCGAGCTCGGTCAACGGCTCCAACCTCTATATGGGCCTCTACACCCTCGACACGCTCGACGTGACCGACCGGCTGTCGCTGACCGCCGGTGCCCGGCTCAACTTCGCGCGCATCCAGAGCGAGGATCTCACCGGCTTCTCGCCGGACGTGACCGGCACGCACTACTTCAACAAGATCAACCCGGTCGCCGGCCTGACCTACCGGTTCTTCGACGCGCTGAACCTCTACGGCAGCTATTCGGAGTCGAACCGCGCCCCGACCCCGCTGGAACTGGCCTGCGCCAACCCGGACCGGCCGTGCCTGCTGCCGAACTCGCTGGTGGCCGACCCGCCGCTCAAGCAGGTCACCGGGCGGACCTACGAGGTCGGCTTCCGCGGCCAGCTGCCGAACACCTATGACGGCGGCATCATCACCTACAAGATCGGCGCCTTCCGCACCGACCTCGCCAACGACATCCTGTCGCTGGCCACCCCCGGCAACACCGCCCGCGCCTATTTCGTCAACGTGCCGTCGACGCAGCGGCAGGGCATCGAGGTCGGCGGCGAGTACACGGCGGATTACCTGCGGGTCTACGCCAACTACGCGCTGGTGGACGCGACCTTCCAGTTCAACGGCACCCTGTCGTCGCCCAACAACCCGCTGGCGGATGACGGCGCGATCCAGGTCCGCAAGGGCAACATCGTGCCGCTGGTGCCGACCCATCAGATCAAGGCCGGGTTCGACTATTTCGTCACGCCCAACTGGCAGTTCGGCCTCTACCTCCAGGCCTTCTCCTCGTCCTACTTCCGCGGCGACGAGTCGAACCTGAACCGTAAGCTGCCGCCCTACTACGTGCTGAACTTCCAGACGAAGTATCAGGTGACGAAGAACCTCGAGGTCTTCGGCCTGATCACCAACCTGACCAACAACCGCTACGCCACGTTCGGCACCTTTGCCGAGCCGGGCGCGGTGGCCGGCAACCTGCGGATCAGCGATCCGCGGACCACGACCCTGGCGCAGCCGTTCTCGGTCTACGCCGGCATCCGCTACGCCTTCGGTGCCGACCCCGTGCCGATGTCGCCGGAGCCGATCATCCGGAAGTATTGATCCGTCCCAGGTGTCCAGAAGCGGGCGCCTCCCGCGGCCGACCGGCCGCGCGGGGCGCCCGTCGCGTTTCGCGGCCCTGCATGCGGCCTCCTGTCTCGGGAACGGGCCCGTCTGCCCGGCGTCTCCCCGGTAGCCGCGCCGGCGCGTCACAATCCGCTCAGGAACGGGATGTCAGCGCCGGCCGCAATCCGACACCGTGGAGTTTCATCCTGATGATCATGCGTTTCGCCGTTGCAGCCCTGGCCCTGGCGGCCGCCACGCCGGCCCTGGCGACCCCGTGCGCCGACGAGGTCTCTACGCTGCAGAGGCGGCTCGACAGCGCCGGCGCCGTCGCAGTAACGGGCAAGACGCCGCCCGGCGGCCCAACCTCGTCCAACTCGCCCAAGGCGCTCGACACGCCGCCGAAGCTCACCGAGTCGGATGCCGCGGTGAAGCCCACGGCTGCAGGTGTCGAGGAGGCCAAGAAGCTCGTCGCGCAGGCGAGCCAGCAGGACAAGGCCGGGGACGCTCAGGGCTGCCGCGACACGATCATGAAGGCCAAGGAGAAGGCGGGCGCCTTGCCGTAGCGGCACCCGTGGCCGGCTCCGCTCGGGTGCCGGCCCCTCCGCTCAGTAGGCGTTCTCGGTCTTGAACAGCGCGAAGGGCGTGGTGAGCAGGATCTGCAGGTCGAGCAGCACCGACCAGTTCTCAATGTAGTAGAGGTCGTGCTCGACGCGCCGCTGCAGCTTCTCGGACGTATCGGTCTCGCCGCGCCAACCGTTGACCTGGGCCCAGCCGGTGATGCCGGGCTTGACCTTGTGGCGGGCGAAATACCCGTCGACCACCTGATCGTACAGGGTGTTGGCGGCCTTGGCCTGAAGGGCATGCGGGCGTGGGCCGACGAGCGACAGGTCGCCCTTCAGCACGTTGAACAGCTGCGGCAACTCATCGAGCGAGGTCTTGCGGATGAAGCGGCCGACCGGCGTCACGCGCGGATCGCCCCGCGTGACCATCCTGGCGGCGCCGGCGTCGCACTGATCCACGTACATCGAGCGGAACTTGTAGACCTCGATCAGCTCATTGTTGAAGCCGTGGCGCTTCTGCCGGAACAGGACCGGCCCGCGGGAGGTCAGGCGCACGGCAAGGGCGATCACCAGCATGAGCGGCGACAGCGCCAGAAGCATCATCAGACCGACGCACCGATCGAATACCGCCTTCACCACCACGTCCCAATCGGCGATCGGCCTGTCGAAGACGTCGAGCACCGGAACCGACCCCAGATACGAGTAGCTGCGAGGACGCAGGCGCAGCTTGGCGGCGTGGGCCGAGAGCCGGATGTCGATCGGCAGAACCCAGAGCTTGGCGAGCATCTGGAGGATCCGCGCCTCCGCGGTGATCGGGATCGTGAAGACGATCAGGTCGAGCCGGGCGTGCCGCGCATAGGCCACGAGGTCGTCGACATTGCCGAGCTTCGGATGCCCCGCCACCACGTCCGATGACCGATCGGCGTTGCGGTCGTCGAACACGCCGACAATGCGGATGCCGCTCTCGCTCTGTGTCTCCAGGGCGGCGATCAGGGCTTCCGCGGGCTGGCCGCCGCCCACGATGGCGGTGCGCCGGTCGAACCGACCGGCCCGGGTCTGGGCGTCGATGATCCGGAAGAGGACGAAGCGCCCGACCAGCAGCATCGCGAGTCCGGCGCCGAAGAAGGTTCCCAGCCAGAGGCGCGAGTAATGGTCGGCCACCTTGGCCAGCACGAGGCCGGTGGCGACCATCAGAAAGGTCAGCGACCACGCCACGATCAGCCGGATCGCCGTCCTGAAGAAGCTCCGGAAGGCGGCGATCCGATAGCCGCCGGACGCCTGAATCAGCGTCACGGTGGTCACGGCGATCATCCCGATGACGCCCGCATAGGTCAGACCGAACGGCACGCGACCGCGCAGCATCAGCACGTGCAGGAGCGTACCGAGGCCGAAGATCAAGGCGCATTCCAGCGCGCGCACCAGCCCGGCCACGACGACGGGCGAGATCGCCGTGGGCCCGGGAACCGCAGCCTCGGCGAGGGGGGCGCTGTCACGAGCCGGCGCCGAAGAGGCCTCCATCGGCACGGCGGCGTCGAGAAGATCGCGAATATCGAACGCGCTCATCGATCGGCTCCCCCCGAGCCCTGCAGCCGCCACTTCGAACGGAGCTTGGCACGGGGCATTGATTGAAGACTTAAGGGCGAGGCTGTCGCGGCTTTTTCCACTGCGACGCACAAGCCCCGGCGCATCACGTCCCTGCGACCGAGCTCAGGCGGTCCGGGCTCCAGCGATCTCACCGGGGGCAGGCTTGCGGCTTTGCGCGCGGGCCTCGAAGGCCGCGGCGTAGCCGGAGATCACCTCGCTGCCCATGCGCTCCAGCGAGAAGCGCTGCCGGATCGATGCGCTGAGGCTCTGCGTCCGGGCGGCGAGCACATCGGGTGGGGCGTCGAGGACGCGCCGGATGCCGTCTGCGAGCGCGCCCGCATCCCCGGACGAGACCAGATCGGATGCGGCCGGACCGAAGATCTCCGGTATGCCGCCGACTCGGGTGGCGACCAGGGGCTGCGCCGCCGCCGCGGCTTCCAGCACGACGTAGGGCAGCGATTCCGCCAGCGACGGGACGACCAGGATCCGTCCGCGGGCGAGCACGGAGCGAATCGCCTGGGGCGGCTCGAACGCCACCGCATCGGCGAGACCGAGGCGTGCCACGGTCTCGCGGAGGCTCTGGGCATCCGGGCCCGAGCCGACCATCAGCAGGCGCAGCGCCCGGCCCTCGGCGCGGAGCCGGACCAGGGCTTCGAGCAGATAGGGCAGACCCTTGGCCTCCCGCAGCTCGCCGACATAGAGCAGGTCGAAGGGCTCCGCGACGCGGTCCAGGGGTGCGAACTCGGCCTCGGCGATGCCGTTGTGCACGATCCGCGTCACACGCTCGGGACCGCCGACGAAGCGCCGGTGCCGGCCGGCGACGTACTCGCTCTCGAACAGGAACGCGTCGGTGCGGCGGGCCAGCATCGCCTCAGCCCCCATGTAGAGACGGTGGAGCCCAGTGCCCGGACGGTAATTGTAGCTGCCGCCATGCGGGGTGTACGCGCGGATCGCCGGGCCCGCCCCGGCAAGGCGTGCATAGACACCGCCTTTGGCGCCGTGACCGTGAAGCACCTCCGCGCCGACCGCGGCAGCCCGTTGCGCGACGTGCCGGAGGCAAGACCAGTCCGACAGATGCGGATTGCGGCGCATGGGGATGCGGAGGAGGCCGAGATCCAGGATCGGCAGCAGATCCGCCAGGGCTCCCGCGGCGCGCTCGCCGCCGGTGGTGGCGTCGCAGACGATCCCGACCTGATGGCCCGCGGCGGCCTGCAGGCGGGCGAGATCCATCACGTGCCGGAACAGGCCGCCTACGGGCGCCCGGAACACGTGAAGGATCCGGTAACGCTCAGCACTGCCAGGGGCGTTCGACTTCGGGACCATGGTTCAGCTCCCGGGAATATAAGTTCCCAGGTTATGATCCACCGGTGGTCGCGGGACACTTAAAGCAGGATCGGGGGGCTCGACCTTTCGGTCGGGACGGTAAGCGGAGTTTTACGTGCGGGGCCGCAACCGATCCCGCCCTATGTCAGCGGTGCGCCGTTCAGGCTGGCCCAGATCGTCCCGTAATGGCAGGCCGCCGCGGCCAGGACGAAGCCGTGCCAGATCGCGTTCTGGAAGGGCAGGGTCCGCCAGATGTGGAAGATCACACCGATGGAGTAGAGCGCCCCGCCGATGCCCAGCAGCCACAGAGCCGTGGGCTGGAGCGCTGCGATGACGGATTCGTACGCGAGCAGGCCGCTCCAGCCCAGCAGCAGGTAGAGGCCGATCGACAGCCGATCGAACCGGCCCGGCAGGAGGAGCTTCACCGCGATCCCGATCAGCGCCACCACCCAGATGATCGCCAGCAGCGCATAGGCTCGGATCCCCGAACCCACGAGGGCGACCAGCGGCGTGTAGGTGCCGGCGATCATCAGGTAGATCAGGGCGTGGTCGGCGCGGCGGAGCAGCCATTTGCGCGGACTCACGGGGTACAGGTTGTAGAGGGCAGAGACGCCGAGCATCAGGACCAGTGCCGCGGCGTAGACGACGACTGCCGCCCGCTCCCCGAGCCCGAGATGTGTGGTGACCGCCGTGGCCACCAGGGCTACCGCACCGGCGAAACCGAGGAGAACGCCGAGGCCGTGGATCACGCCATCCGCCACGATCTCCCGCGGCGTGTAGTGCCAGGTCAGGGAGAGGGGTCGGCCATCTTCCGCGAGAGACATCTTGAAGCCTCCTGCAACGCTTGCAGCATAAAGCTTGAGAAGTCTAAGTCGTTCCCCGTGCAGATTGCTGATGCGGAGTTATCCCAAGGTTCCACTAAAAGCGGTAAAAGTCTCGTGCAGCGCAGCACGATGGCCGCACCGCACGATAGCCTAGATCCGGCCTCTCGCCAGCCCCTCGAACCCCAGGGGCGGCTCCGCGGCCGCCGGCATCACTACGCCGGATCCCCGGCTGATCCGGGCATGGACTGTCGCCATCGTCAGCACGGCCATGGCCAGCACCTGATGCGCGAGCGCCGCCCAGAGCGGAACGGCGAGGAGCAGCGTCGCGATTCCAAGCGCCATCTGGGCGAGAACGAGGATCACGACACCGTTGGCGCGGCCGGCCGCGTTCGCCGGCCCGGTGAGGCGGGCGTCGATGGCGTGAAGGATCGCCACGACCAAGACCAGATAGGCCGTCACCCGATGGTCGAACTGAACCAGGGCGTGGTTGTCGACGAAGTTCTCGATCCAGGGCCGGATCGCGAACAGGCTGTCCAGCGGCGGCACGAAAGCGCCGTCCATGGTGGGCCAGGTATTGAAGACGAGGCCGGCATGGGAGCCGGCGACGAGCCCTCCGAGGAAGATCTGCACCAGCACCAGGATCGGGAGCACCATCGCGGTCGCCTGCAGGCGTGCCGGGACCGGCGCCAGGACGCCGCGGCGCTCGCCCGCCGCCAGCCAGACGAGGCCGGCCAGGATCAGGCTGGCGGTGGTGAGGTGCAGGGCGAGCTTGAGCGGGGCCACCGCGGTCATGCCGGGCTGGAGGCCCGAAGCGACCATGATCCAGCCGATGGCGCCCTGAAGGCCGCCGAGCACGCCGAGACCGAGCAGCCCGAATCCGAGACGCCGGCTTATCCGGCCCTGCCACCAGAACACGATCAGCGGCAGGAAGAACACGAGGCCGATGAGCCGGCCGAGGAGGCGATGGCCCCATTCCCAGCCATACAGGACCTTGAAGGCGGACAATCCCATCCCCTGGTTGAGGATGTTGTATTGCGGCGTGTCCTTGTACTTGGCGAATTCGGCGGCCCAGTCGGCCTCGGTGAGGGGGGGGATCGCCCCGGTCACGGGGCGCCACTCGGTGATCGACAGGCCGGACCCGGTCAGACGCGTCGCGCCGCCGACCGCCACCATGGCGACGACCATGGCCGCGACCACGTAGAGCCAGGTCCGCACCGCCCCCGACCGCCGGTCGCCCGCGCCACTCATGTCCATGCCCGTCCCTTCCGCGGATGCCGGGATGCCCCGGCCGCCGCCTTCGGGTTAGGGGATGTCCGACCGCCCAGCAACGGCGCCGGCGCCGCAGCCCGCGTCAGCGGGCGCGTTGCCAACCGGATCACAGGACGGTAGCCGTCCCCGGTCGGCGCCGGGAGCGCCGGCCGCGAGGCCACGGACACAGCAATGCGCCGCCGCACCCGAACCCTGATCGGCACCCTCGTGATCCTCGCCTTCGTCTGCCTCTACGGCCCGCTGGCGATGGCCCTGGCCGACAGCCGCATCGCGGAGACGCCCGCGCCGGTGCAGGCGGTGATCTACTCGATTCTCGGGATCGCCTGGATCTTCCCGCTGATGCCGCTGATCCGGTGGATGGAGCGGCCCGATCGCTGACGCCGATCCCTCGATTTTGCCGCACTCGGGGATCACAAGCCTGCCCGTTCCCGCTCGAGATCCCGCTCCGTGCACCGCCCGTCCCTATGCCTTACGCCTCTGGCTGCCCTCGTCGTGATGCTGGCGCCCTTGCCGGCCCTGGCTCAGGGGACCCCGCGCTCCATCGGTGAATGCGAGCGCCTGAAGAACGACCTCGCCTACAATCAGTGCCTCGCGATGTTCGGCCCCGCGGCCAAGAACGTCGCCGGCGGCTACGCCTCGGCCGACACCGCTGTCGCCACGGCTGCCACCCCGGCGGCCGCCATGGCAGAGCCGATCCCGCAGGTGGAGGAGACGGCCGAGGCCAGCACCAGCCGCCGCCGGCGCTACCGGTCCGCGCGCGGCCGGCAGTACGCCTCGTTCTCGACCGGCTACCGGCACCGGCGCCGGCGCTGACGCCGGCCTCCGGATCGTCCGCTCCGACGCCTGGCATCTCGACCGGGATCCTCTGGGATCTCGACTTTAAGGCAGGTTCGGAGATTCCAGAGCCTCGAGGACCCGCGCGCCCGGCATCGAGCCGTCGCCGGGCCAGACGTTCCAGTCGGCGACCTGATCGAGGGCTTCGGCGAGCCGCCGCTTGTAGACGTGCCGCGGCACCTCCTCGGCGCCGAACTGGGTGAGATGGTCGGTGACGAACTGGGTATCGGCGAGCCGGTAGTGCCCGGCGCGGAGGCGGGCCATCAGGTGGACGAGGGCGACCTTCGAGGCGTCGCGCACCTCGTGGAACATGCTCTCGCCGAAGAAGGCCGCCCCCAGCGAGACGCCGTACAGGCCGCCGACGAGCCGCCCGTCCGCGCCCGCATAGACCTCGACCGTGTGGACATGGCCGAGATCGAACAGGGCGCCGTAGAGTTCGCGGATCCGTGCGTTGATCCAGGTGCGCTCGCTGTCCCGGCGCGGCGCGGCGCAACCGTCGATCACAGCTTCGAAGTCGGTGTCGCAGCGGACCACGAACTGGTCGGACCGCACCGTCCGGGCGAGGCGCCGGGGGACGCGGAACGCGTCGAGGGGCAACACGCCCCGCGCCTTGGGCTCGACCCAGTAAAGCGTCGGGTCGTCGGCGTCCTCCGCCATCGGGAAGATTCCCGCCGCGTAGGCCTTCAGCAGGATCTCGGGGGTGATGTCCACGCGGGCGGAATCGTGCATGCCGTGAGTGTCGCGCGCGGCCGGCGCGAAGACCAGATACCGCGCGTGGAGCGGTCGCCGCAGCCCCGCCCCGGTCCGGTCAGGCTTTCATGCCGCCGTCTTCCAAGAAATGCTCCAGCCAGTGGATGTCGTAAAGGCCGTTCTGCACGTCCGGGTTGCGGACCAGCGTCCGGAACAGCGGCAGCGTCGTGTCGATGCCGTCGATCACGAACTCGTCCAGCGCCCGGCGCAGGCGCATCAGGCACTCGTTGCGGGTCCGGCCATGGACGATCAGCTTGCCGATCAGCGAATCGTAGTTCGGCGGGATCCGGTAGCCCTGGAACGCCGCCGAATCGACCCGGACGCCGAGGCCGCCCGGCGTGTGATAATGGGTGATCTCGCCCGGCGAAGGCCGGAAGGTCTCCGGGTGCTCGGCATTGATCCGACACTCGATGGCGTGGCCCTCGACCTTGATGTCCGCCTGGCTGACCGAGAGCGCCCCCCCCGAGGCGACCTGGATCTGCTCGATGACGAGGTCGATTCCGGTGATCATCTCGGTCACCGGATGCTCGACCTGGATGCGGGTGTTCATCTCGATGAAGTAGAACCGGCCGTCCTCGTACAGGAACTCGACGGTTCCGGCGCCGAGATAGCCGAGTTCCTTCATGGCGTTGGCGCAGATGCCGCCGATCTCGGCGCGCATCGATTCGTTGAGCGCCGGCGAGCCGCCTTCCTCCCACACCTTCTGGTGACGGCGCTGGAGCGAGCAGTCGCGCTCGGCGAGGTGGACGGCGCCGCCGCGCCCGTCACCCAGCACCTGCACCTCGATGTGTCGGGGCTTCTCCAGGTACTTTTCGAGATAGACCGCGTCGTCGCCGAAGGCGGCCTTGGCCTCGGACCGGGCCATGCCGATCGCCTGCTCAAGCTCGGCCTCGGTGCGCGCGACCTTCATGCCGCGGCCGCCGCCGCCGGCCGCCGCCTTGACGAGGACCGGGTAGCCGATCTCCGCTGCGACGCGCTTGGCCTCATGGGGATCCTCGACCCCGCCCTCCGAGCCCGGCACGCAGGGGATTCCGAGTTTCAGCGCCGTGCGCTTCGCCTCGATCTTGTCGCCCATGGTGCGGATGTGCTGCGCCTTGGGGCCGATGAAACCGATCTGGTGATGGGCCAGCACCTCGGCGAAGCGGGCATTCTCCGAGAGGAAGCCGTAGCCGGGATGCACGGCATCCGCTCCGGTGATCTCGCAGGCCGCGATGATCGACGGGATGTTGAGGTAGCTGTCGCGGGCGGCGGGCGGCCCGATGCAGACGCTCTCGTCGGCCAGCCGCACATGCATGGCATCCGCGTCGGCGGTGGAGTGGACCGCCACGGTGGCGATCCCGAGTTCCTTCGCCGCCCGCAGAATGCGCAGGGCGATCTCGCCGCGGTTCGCGATCAGGATCTTGTCGAACATCGGACCCGTTAGGGCGTCCTGGCGATCCCGGACCGCGCAGGATGCTCTATCCTCTTGAGTTGCGGCATCGTCCGGGACGGAGCGGTGAGCGCCCGGCGGACGTCCTAAGTGATGACGAGCAGGGCCTCGCCGAACTCGACCGGCTGACCGTCCTCGACGAAGATCGCGCTGATCGTGCCGGCGCGGGGCGCCACGATCTCGTTGAAGGTCTTCATCGCCTCGATGAGCAGAAGCTTGTCGCCGACCTCGACCTTCGAGCCCACATCCACGAAGGCCTTGGCGTCGGGCGAGGGCCGGAGATAGGCGGTCCCTACCATCGGCGAGGGCACGGTGCCGGGCTGCGCGCGGGCCGGCTCGGCCGGGGCGAGGGGGGACGGCGCCGCGGCCGCCGCCGGGGGCGGGGCCACGGCCGCGAGGGGCGCGGGCGCCGCCACCTGAACATTCACGGGTTCGAGCCGCCGCGCGACACGGATGCGCAGGTCGCCCTTCTCGACCTCGATCTCGGACAGGCCGGTCTCGGTGACGAGGTTGGCGAGCTCGCGCACGAGTTCGGGATCGATGGCGTCGTTCTTTGGCATCCGGCCTACTTCGTCTCGCGGCACGTCGGTGCGTCCATCCGGGCTCGGCCCTGGACCTCCACCGCGGCCCTGCGGCTGGCGGCTCTTAGACGAAGGCGCCCCGGCGCGACAAGGCTGCGCGGAACGCCTTCGGGGTCCGTCGGGTCGATCCGTCAGCTCAGCAGGAGGCGTGGCCGCACTGGCGCACGTCGGCGATGGTCTTGCGGATCGGCTCGACGCCGACCGCGCCGGGAATCACCTCGTCGCCGATGATGAAGGCCGGCGTGCCCGAAAGGCCCAGACGGTCGCCGAGACCGCGGTTCTCGCTGAGCGCGGCCTTCACCTCGGGGGAGGCCATGTCCTTCTGGAGCTTGGTCGTGTCGGCGCCGAGGTCCTTGGCGACCTGGATCGCCCGGGCGCCGTTCACCCGGCCCTTGGTCTCCAGGAGCTTCTGGTGGAACTCCCACAGCTTGTCGCCCTTGAGCTGCTGGCGCACCGCGATGGCCACCTGGCTCGCCTCGAGCGATTCCGGGCCGAGCACCGGGAAGTCCTTGATCACCACCCGCAGCTTCGGATCGGACTTGATCAGCGTCTGGACGTCAGCCAGCGCCTTGCGGCAGTAACCGCAATTGTAATCGAAGAACTCGACCAGCGTGACGTCGCCCGACGGGTTGCCGGCGACGACATCGTGGGGACCGTTGAGCAGCGCCTCGCGCGACTCCTTCAAGGCGGCGGCCTGGGCGAGACGCTGCGTCTCGGCCTGCTGCTTCTCAGCCTCGGCAAGGGCCTCTTGAAGCACTTCGGGATGCTTGATCAGGTAGTCCTTGACGATCGCCTCGATGCCGGCGCGCTGCGCGTCCGTGAAGGGCGCGGCGGGGGGCGTCGCGGTCTGCGCGAGGGCGGGGACGGCGACGAGGCCGAGCGCCAGGACCAGCGCGGGCAGGGGGCGGATGAAAGGCATGGATCCTCGCTTGCGCGGCAGGCCGGCCCGCGCGTGGCGCGAGCGGTAGGGGCTGGGTTAGGCGTTTTCGCGGCGTCCGGTCAAATCCTGCCCGTGCCGATCGAATCGGTCGCGGCTGCCGGTTCGGCATCCGGTTGAGGCGCGGGCCGCGAGGGTCTACCCCCGGCGCGCCGGCAGCGCGGCGCAGACGACTTTGCAGCGAGGGATGCCATGACCCCGATCTCCCGGCGGGCCGCCGCAGTCCAGCCGTTCCTCGCGATGGATGTCATGGCCGCCGCCGCCGCCAAGGCGCGGGCTGGCGTCGACGTGGTGCGGATGGAGGTGGGCCAGCCCTCCGCCCCCGCGCCCGGCCCGGTGATCGCGGCCGCGCAGGCGGCGCTCGCCACCGGCCGCATCCCCTACACGGAGGCCCTCGGCCTGCCCGCCCTGCGGGCCCGCATCGCCCGGGACTATGCCGAGCGGCACGGCGTCGCGGTGAGCCCGGAGCGGGTGGTGATCACGACCGGATCCTCGGCCGGCTTCGTCCTCGCCTTCATGAGCCTGTTCGATTCCGGCGACCGGGTCGCCGTGCCGCAGCCCGGATACCCGGCCTATCGCAGCATCCTGACGGCCCTCGACCTCGTTCCGGCGCCGATGGTGCTGCGCGCCGAGGACCGCTTCGCCCCGACCGCCGCCCTGCTCCGCGAGACCCATGCCCGCGCGCCGGTCGCCGGGGCGCTGGTGATGAGCCCGGCCAATCCCTCCGGCACGGTGATCACGGAGGCCGCCCTGCAGGATCTCTGCGCGGCGACGCGCATCCTCGACCTGCCGCTGATCTCCGACGAGATCTATCACGGCCTCAGCTACGGCCTGCCCACGGTCACGGCCCTGCGCTTCGACCCCGACGCGGTCGTCATCAACTCCTTCTCGAAATACCATTGCATGACCGGCTGGCGAGTCGGCTGGATGGTCGTGCCGGAGGCGCTGGTCCGCCCGATCGAGCGGCTGGCGCAGAACCTCTACATCTCGGCGCCCTACCTCTCGCAGGTCGGTGCGCTGGCGGCCTTCGACGCCACGGAGGAACTGGACGCCGTGCGCGACGGCTACGCCCGCAACCGCGCGATCCTGCTGGACGCGCTCCCGGCCCTCGGCCTCGGCCGCGTGCATCCCGCCGACGGCGCCTTCTACCTCTACGCCGACGTCTCGAACCTCACCGACGACGCCTCGGATTTCTGCCGGCGGATGCTGGACGAGGCCGATGTCGCGGCGACGCCGGGTCTCGATTTCGACCCGGATCTCGGCCACCACCACGTCCGGTTCTCGTTCGCGGGCTCGGAGGCCGAGTGCCGCGAAGCGGTGTCGCGGCTGAAGACCTGGCTGCGCTGAGGATCAGGCAAGTGCGGCCGGTACGAGGGCGCCCACCGCCTCGACAAGCTGCGAGAAGTGCTCGATCACCCGATCGGGCCCGAGTTCGGAAACCGGGCGATCGGTATAGCCGAAGGTGACCGCCACCACCGGGATGCCGGCGGCCTTGGCGGTGTCGATGTCGGTCCGGGAATCGCCGACCATCACGGCGCGCGCCGGATCGCCACCGGCGCGTGCGATCGTGCCGGTGAGGTGGCGCGGATCGGGCTTGGCTTGCGGGAAGGTGTCGCGGCCGCAGATCGCCGCGAAGCGGTGACCGATGCCCAGGAGGCGCAGCAGCTCCACCGATTGCCCCTCGAACTTGTTGGTGCAGACGGCCAGCGTGAATCCTGCCGCCTCGAGAGAATCGAGGGCCTCGACCACGCCGGGGAAAAGGTAGGTCGTGTCGGCAAGGTGGTCCCCGTAATGGTCGATGAAGGCATCGAACAGCCGGTCGTGGTCTTCCGGCGAGAGCGGCCGACCCTCGGCCTCGAAGCCGCGCCGGATCAGCGCCCGGGCGCCGGCACCGATCAGCCCGCGCGCCTGGGAAAGGGGCAGCTCCGACAACCCCTCGCGCGCCATCAGGACGTTGAGCGTGCCGATCAGGTCGCCTGCGGTCTCCGCGAGGGTCCCATCCAAGTCGAACACGGCGATCGGGGGCGGGGTCGTCGGTTCGGTGGGCATGCCTACGGGGCTCCGTGCTGGCCGGGATCTCGAAACGGCGTCGCTATCGGGGCCCGCGATGCGGGGCAAGCCGGCGGAGGGGACGCGGCAGATGCACCGATCGTCTCACCCAGCGCCCCAGACTCGCCTGAAAGCGCGGCGAAACGCAGTGCGTACCAGCCCCGGGATCCGCGATGAAACCGTCTCTGCCCCTTCTGGCCGCCTGCGCCGTGCTCCAAACCCTGCCGGCGGCCGCGACCTCCTTCGAGTTCGTGCCCGCGCCACAGACCGACCTGAACCGGATGTACCGGGTCGACAAGGTGACCGGAGAGGTCACCTCCTGCCAGTACGGGCTTCAGGAATCGGCGGGGGGAATCGGCCAGACGGTCTGCTTCGGGCCGGGCGAGGGCGCCGGGCCCCAGACCCCGTCGGAATACGGGCTGGTGGCGAGCCGCCACACCCGCGAAGCCGGGGTCTTCCGGGTGAATTACCGGACCGGCGAGATGAGCATCTGCTTCGTGCTGGTTAAGAAGGAGCAGGTCGTCTGCACCCAGCAGGGCAAGCCCGGGGTCGAGAGCGCGTCCGATGCGCCGCTGACCGGACCTGCGCCCGGTCGGGCCGGGGCCAGCGCCACGCCGACACAGGGTGGGCGGCCGTGACGCCGCCTTGCCGGCGCGGGCGTTCCGGTCGGCCCGGTCCCGTGCTACGGGCCGACCGAATCTCACGGAGAGACCGGCTGCCCATGACGCGCGATTCCTCGCCCAACCTCGCCGATCGGGCGGTGTCCCGGTGAGCGGGCCGGATCTGCGCCGGGCTGCGGCCGCCCGCGCCCTGGACCTCATCGAGCCGGGCATGCGGCTCGGCCTCGGGACGGGATCCACGGCGGCGGCCTTCGTGGCGCTCCTTGGCGAGCGGGTCGGCGCCGGACTCGACATCCTCGGGGTCCCGACATCCGAGGCGACCCGGGCCCAGGCGGAGAGCCTCGGCATCCGCCTCGCGACCCTCGACGAGCAGCCGGAACTCGACCTGACCATCGACGGCGCCGACGAGGTCGACGACCAGCTGCGCCTGATCAAGGGCGGCGGCGCGGCCCTGCTGCGGGAGAAGATCGTCGCCTGCGCGAGCCGCCGCATGGTGGTGATCGCCGACGCGGCCAAGCACGTGGCGCGGCTGGGCGCCTTCCCGCTTCCGATCGAGGTCAATCCCTTCGGCCTCAAGGCCACGCACCGGGCCGTCGAGGCGGCGGTCGCGGCGGCCGGCTGCTCCGGTGCGGTCCGGCTGCGCGGCCGGCCCGATGGCAAGCCCCTGGTCACCGACGGCGGCCATTACATCCTCGACGCGCATCTCGGTGCGATTCCCGATCCCGAGGCTCTCGGCGCCGCGCTGTGGGCCGTGCCGGGCGTGGTCGAGCATGGCCTGTTCCTCGGCATCGCCGACGCCGCGATCCTGGCGGCGGCGCGGGACGGGCAGGCCGAGGTCACCGTTCTCGGCCGCCTCGCCTGAGGCGCCGTCCTCAATCGCAGGTCATCCTCGCAAGAAAGTCCAGCATGTCCCGACGCCTCATCGCCGCGCCCGGCCTCGCGCTCGGCCTCGCGCTCCTGGCGCTTCCGCATCCAGCTGCAGCCCAGCCTCAAAAACCCGCGCCGACCAAGCCGACGGCGCAGCCGAATGCCCCGGCGGGCGGCACCCCGGCCGCCAATACGCCGGCGGCCTCCACCTTTTCGCCGAGCCATCTGGCACTCGCCCGCGAGGTGATGCTCAGCTCCGGCATCGCCCGTTCGTTCGACTCGGTGCTGCCCGCCTTCGCCGATCAGATCCGCAAGCAGACGGTCACCAGGCCCGAGCTTTCCAAGGATCTCGAGGAAGTCCTGGCCTCGCTGCAGCCGGAGATGGAATTGCAGAAGCAGCGCATGATCGACATCGCGGCGCGGACCTACGCGTCGAAATTCTCCGAAGCCGAGCTGAAGGAGATCGCGACCTTCTTCCGCTCGCCCGCCGGGAAGCACTATGTCGAGGCGCAGCCGCAGCTTCTCGACGAGATGGTGCAGGAGATGCAGGACTGGACGCAGGACGTCTCGGAATACGTCATGGTCCGCGTCCGCGCCGAGATGGGCAAGCGCGGGCATCAGATGCAGTGAGGGTGGCCGCCCCCGCGGGTCGATCACCGTGAGAGGTCGCCCATGAGCGCGGCCGGCCGCCTCTACGCGGCGGGCGGCGTGCTCCTCGCCGTCATGCCGCTCGCCATGGTGCTCGCCAACCGGTCGAGCCCGCTCATCTGCGGGCTGGCGGCGCTCGCCTTCCTGGCCGGGCGCTGGGCGGAGGACGCGGCCGCCCTGCGCCGCCATCTGCTGGGACCGCTCCGGACGCCGCTCGCCGGCGCAGCGCTCGCCTTCCTGGCCTGGGCCCTGATCTCGCTCGCCTGGAGCCCGTTCCCGGCCGCGTCGCTCCGGGTTCTCGGGGAGTTCCTGCCGACGCTGCTGGCCGCCTACCTGCTCACCTGTCTGGCGCCCGGCCGCATACCGGCCTTCGCGCCGCGCCTCGGCGCAATCGCGGTCGGGCTCGCAGGCCTCCTGATCGCGATCGACCTCGCCTCCGATCTTGCCCTGGAGCGTGCGCTCGGGCGCCGGGTCGCCGCCTTCGTTCACAACCGGCCGGCCTTGACCCTCGATCTCGTGGCCGGTCCGCTGGCCTTGGTGCTCTGGAAAGGCAGCGCCCGGGGCTTGGCGGCGGCGGTGCTGGGCTTCGCGGCGCTCGGCGTCCTCCGCTCGATCAGCGGCGCTGCCCAGCTCGGCCTGCTGGCGGGCGCCGCGATGGCCGCCCTGGGCCAGATGCTGCCCCTGCGGGTAGGTCTCGGCCTCGCCGGCCTCGGTCTCGGCCTCGCCGTGGCGCTCGCCCCGGTCGAGGGCGACCTTCTCGCCCGCGCCATGCCGGAGGCGGCGCACGAGCGGCTCGTCCAGTCCTCCTCCCGGGCACGAGTCGCGATCGCGCGCAGCTTCGGCGCCGCCGTGGCGGCCGATCCCTGGCGCGGCGCGGGCTTCGGCACCAGCGCGCGCTTCGCCGAGACGCCCGTCGCGGAGACGGTGCCCCCCGAGATGCGGGTCCTGCTCGGGGTCGGGCATCCGCACAACAGCTTTTTGCAGATCTGGGCCGAGCTGGGCCTGCCCGGCGCCCTCTTCGCCGCCCTGACGCTGATGCTGATGCTGGCCCGGATCGCGCGGCTGACGCAGCCGGACCGCGCCGCGGCCCTCGGTCTCGTCGCCTGCGCGGCGGCGATCGCCTTCGTCGAGCACAACGGCTGGGCGGCATGGTGGACGGCGGGGCTCGGCGCTGCCATCACCTGGATGCGTGCGGCGTCTCCTGCCGACGCGAACGAGAGATCCGAGCGGGACGGTCCGGCATGAGCGCGTTCGACGTCGACCTCTTCGTCATCGGCGGCGGGTCCGGTGGTGTCCGCGCGGCGCGGATCGCGGCCGGATACGGCGCGCGGGTGATGCTGGCCGAGGAGTACCGCGTCGGCGGCACCTGCGTGATCCGCGGCTGCGTCCCGAAGAAGCTGATGGTCTACGCCGGCCGCTTCGCCGACGAGTTCGCGGATGCCGCGGGCTTCGGCTGGACGGTGGGACAGCCCCGCTTCGACTGGGGCACCCTCAAGAGCCGGCGCGACGCGGAGGTGACCCGGCTCGAAGGCATCTACGACGCCAACCTGATCCGCGCCGGCGTCGAGATCGTGCCCGAGCGGGCGGTGATCGAGGATCCCCACACGGTCCGCCTGCTGAAGTCCGGCCGCACGGTCCGGGCGGAACGCATCCTCGTGGCGGTGGGCGCGCATCCGGTGAAAGAGCCGGCGGTGCCCGGGATCGATCTGGCGATCACCTCGAACGAGGTGTTTGAGCTGGAGAGCCTCCCGGAGCGCATCCTGGTAATCGGCGGCGGCTACATCGCGGTGGAATTCGCCGGCATCTTCGCGGCGCTCGGAAGCCGCACGACGCTGCTGCACCGGGGCGAAAGACTGCTGCGCGGCTTCGACGACGAGATCCGCGACGCCCTCGCCGAGGCCTACGGCCAACGGATGGACCTGCGGCTCGGGCGCACGCTGCGGCGCATCGCACGGCAGGACGGCGGCCTCTGCGCGGAGCTCGACGACGGCAGCGAGATCCGGGTCGATCAGGTGCTCATCGCCACCGGCCGGCGGCCCAACGTGGACGGGCTCGGCCTCGATCGCGTCGGGATCGAGACCGACGGGGTCGGAGCGATCCCGGTGGACGCCTATTCGCAGACCAAGGTCCCGTCGATCTATGCGGTGGGCGACGTGACCAACCGCGCCAACTTGACGCCGGTGGCGATCCGCGAGGGCCACGCCTTCGCCGACACGGTCTATGGCGGCAGGCCCTCCTGCGTCGATCACCGCCTGATCCCCACCGCGGTGTTCTCGACCCCCGAGATCGGTGTCGTCGGCCACAACGAGGCGGCCGCCCGGGAGATCTACGGCAAGATCGACGTCTACAAGGCGCGCTTCCGCCCGATGAAGGCGACCCTGTCCGGACGCGAGGAACGCATCCTCATGAAGGTGCTGGTCGATTGCGCCAGCGACCGGGTGGTGGGCGTCCACATCTTCGGCCACGATGCCGGGGAGGTGATCCAGGCGGTCGGTATCGCCGTGACCATGGGTGCCACGAAGGCCGATTTCGACCGGACCATCGCGGTCCATCCGACAGCCGCCGAGGAACTCGTGACCATGCGGGTTCCGGAGGTCACCAAGCATCCGGTCGGCGTCGGCTGAAACCTCCGTGCGGGCGGGGCCTCGACGCGGTGCGCGACCGAGCCATATCTGTGGCATGGGCAAGCCGAGCACAGGCAAGGGACGACGCGAGGACGACGCGCATGCGCGGCGGCAGGCGATCATCGATGGCCTGCTGGCGGACGCCCTGCGGCCGGCCTTCCATCGGCCGCCGAGCCACGATGCCCTGCCGCCCGATATCCGTCAGGCCATCGACCGCCTGCTCGCCAAGGCTGAGGCGCAGCGCAGCCGCAACCTGACCTACGACGATCTGGAGGAGGCGCTGCCACCGCGGGACGTGTCGGCGGAAGACCTGGAGGCGATCTTCTGGATCCTGGCCGAGCACGGGATCGAGGTGGAAGACGGCGAGGCCTGACGCCGAGGCGCGCCTGCCCCCGGTTTCGCGGCACTCGCAAGTGTGAAGGAACCTCTCTATAAGCCGCGCTTCGCGCGACGGCGCGATCGCACGAAGAGGTGCGCGGAGAGAGACCATGGGCGAGCGTTGGACACCGAAAAGCTGGAGACATCTGCCGATCGAGCAGGTGCCCGCCTATCCGGACGCTGCCGCCCTGGGTGCCGTGGAGTCGCAGATCGCGAGCTTTCCGCCGCTGGTCTTTGCAGGTGAGGCCCGCAAGCTGAAGGCGGCGCTGGGGCGCGTCGCCGCGGGCCAAGCCTTTCTGCTGCAGGGCGGCGACTGCGCCGAGAGCTTCGACGAGCATTCCGCCGACAACATCCGGGATTTCTTCCGGGTGTTCCTGCAGATGGCGATGGTGCTGACCTTCGCGGGCGGATCGCCCGTGGTGAAGGTCGGGCGCATCGCCGGCCAGTTCGCCAAGCCGCGCTCATCGCCCACCGAGACCCTCGAGGGCGTGAGCCTGCCGAGCTACCGGGGCGACATTATCAACGGCATCGGCTTCACCGAGGAGTTGCGGGTTCCGGATCCCCGCCGCCAGCTCGAGGCCTACCGTCAGTCGGCCGCGACCCTGAACCTGCTGCGCGCCTTCGCCACCGGCGGCTACGCCAACCTGGAGAACGCGCATCGCTGGATGCTGGGCTTCGTGAAGGATTCGCCGCAATCCTCGCGCTACCAGGATGTGGCCGGCCGCATGACCGACGCCCTCGACTTCATGCGGGCGATCGGCATCAATCCGGAGACGCATCCGGAGGTGCGGACCACCGATTTCTACACCAGCCACGAGGCGCTGCTGCTCGGCTACGAGGAGGCGCTGACCCGCGTCGATTCGACCACGGGCGACTGGTACGCAACCTCCGGCCACATGCTGTGGATCGGCGATCGGACCCGGCAGCCCGACCACGCCCACGTGGAATACGCCCGCGGCATCAAGAACCCGATCGGCCTCAAGTGCGGCCCGTCCATGAAGGCCGAAGGCCTGATCCGGCTGATCGACCTGCTCAACCCGGAGAATGAGCCGGGGCGCCTCAGCCTGATCTGCCGCTTCGGCGCCGACAAGGTCGGCGACCACCTGCCGGCGCTGATCCGGGCGGTCGAGCGGGAAGGGCGCTCGGTGGTGTGGATCTGCGATCCGATGCACGGGAACACGATCCCGGCGGGCCGCTACAAGACCCGGCCCTTCGAGCGGGTGATGCAGGAGATCGAAGGCTTCTTCGGCGTTCACCGGGCCGAGGGCACGTTCGCGGGCGGCATTCATCTGGAGATGACCGGCAAGGACGTCACCGAATGCACGGGCGGCGCCCGGGCACTGACGGCCGACGACCTTCAGGACCGCTACCACACCTACTGCGACCCGCGCCTCAACGCGGAGCAGGCCCTCGAGGTGGCGTTCCGGACCGCCGAGCTGGTCAAGGCCGAGCGCAGCCACGTGGAGCGCCCACGCCTCGACGCCGCCGAATAGGGCGGTCCCTCCGTCCACAGACCGATGGAGCGCGCGGCCTCCTCGCGGGGGCGGCGCGCGTCCGGCTCCGGCCGCCATCCTGGCAATCCGGTCCGCCGCAGTGCCGTGTGCAAAGCGGTGACGAGGCGTGCCGACGTGAACGCGCAGATGCGATCCGCCCCGAGGCTGTAGACCGGCCGATCACAGGCCTCGAAGATCTCCCCGGCGAGCACATCGGGCACATCGCGCTCCAGGATCCTGCGAACCTGGGGGCGCTCATCCATCGCAGGCCCGCAGAACCGCAACGCGCCGCACGCCTCGGCCTTTTCCGCGATTGCGGGTGACCTCGGCGTTCTTGATGCGCTTCTCACAGCTCGTCCCGTCGCTCGGCGCGAGGGTGAGGCCGATGGTGAGCCCGACGCGGATTGCAGGGGGCTGTTCCCGGCCGATCAGCGTTGCGCCGATCGGAGCGGCTCCATCGACTGCGGCGGTTTCACGGGTTCGACCGACTGGCCGTCGCGCAAGTCCGGAGCCGGGCTGTAGATGATGCGGCTGTCCGCGGAGAGACCGGAATCCAGCTCCAGCGTGCGCCCAAGATCGCGCCGCACGCGGATCGTCCGCCATGTCACCCGGTCATCGTCGCCCAGGGTCGCGACCTGCAGGCCGTTGCTGTTGAACACCGTCGCCTCGGCGGGGATCGTTACGCCGGGCTCGGTCCGGGGGATCTTGAGGGTGACGTAGGCATAGAGCCCGGCGCGCAGGGTCCGGTCGGGATTGGGCACGTCCACCTGGGTGGTCAACGTACGCGACGCCGCGTTCAGCGCAACGGAGCTGCGCTCCACGAAACCATCGAAGCGGCGGCCCGGCATCTGCGGGACGGTGATCAATGCCTGGACACCGGGCTTGACGCCGATGGCGTCGTTCTGCGGGACGTTGACGGTGATACGCAGGGTGCTGTCCTGATCCATGCTCAGGAGCGGCGTCCCGCCGTTATCGGCCCGGACAAGATCCCCGACATCGACATTGCGCACCGTTACGACGCCATCGAACGGGGCTACGACGCGCTCGAACGCAGTGAGCGCCTTCAGGCGGTCGACGACGGCCTCCTGCACCTTGATGTTGGCTGTGGCGACCTTCACGCCGGCCTCTGCGGCGGCGAGCGCCGCGGCCTGACTGAGCACACCGGCCTGGGTGTTGTCGGCGTTCTGCCGCGACGCCCAACCTTGCACCGCGAGCGTGGAGGTGCGGTTATTGGTGAGGTTGGCGAGGTTGACGTTGGCGCGCGCCTGCTCGACCTGCGCCTGCGCCTGGAGCAACTGCGCCCTCAACTGGCCGACCTGCGCCTCGGCCTGCGCGCGTTGCTGATCGAGATCCGGTGCGGCGATGCGGAGGAGCAGCTCGCCCGCCTTCACGCGCGATCCGATATCGACCCGGCGTTCGGCGATGTAGCCGGTGGCGCGGGCGGCGATCGCCGCCGTGGTGAAGGCCTGCATCTCGCCGGGAAGCACGAGATCGACGGGACCCTCCGCCCGCACGGCCGTGACGGTCCGCACCTGGGGCACGAGGGTCTTGATCCGCTCCAGCGTCGCGGTCGCCTCGGCGTCGCGCTGCCAATGGCCGTAGGCGCCCCAGGCCAGGAGACCCATTGCGGCAAGCCCTACGAGAAAGAACGGGACCTTGCCGGGCGGCGGTGGAACGTCCGCACCCGCGTCGTGCGCCTTCATCGATCGGCTCTCCGCCCCGAACGTCCGGTTGGGTCACTCTGAAGCTAGCGGGCGACGGCCGGGCCGGCCAGAGCGGTCACGGGCCGCATCCTCGCAGATGCGTGGGCCTAACGCGGGGGTCCGGTCACCAGCGGGCGTCGGCCGAGGCGCTTGTGGAGGTGGACCATCAGCGCGATTCCGAAGAGCGGCGTCAGCAAGTTGAGGATCGGAACGACCATCAGGGCCGCCAGCAGACAACCGGCACCGAGTGTCCGGACCGAGAAAGCGCGGCGCATCTCGGCGGCCTCCGCAAGGGGCCGGAACCGGGCCGCCGCCATCTCGAAATACTCGCGGGAGAGCAGATAGGCATTGGCCGCGAAGAAGGCCGCGATTCCGATCACCGGCACGAAGAAGATCACCAGCGCCGCGAGATTGACCAGAAGCGTCAGGCCGGCGAAGCGCACCGCATAGAGCATGGCGGTTCCGAACGGCATGGGGCGTCCGGGCGGGTCATTCGGGAAATCGGTGCGCTCGACGATCTCGGCGGCATCGTCGAGGAAGAAGCCCGCCACCAGGATCGAGACCGCCGGCATCAGGTAGGCGAGGACCACGACGAGACCGACCCCCGCCAGATAGTAGGCGAGGTTGTCGAGGATCGGGTACTGGGTGGAGATGTGGTGGCTCGCCTGGAACGCCTGGATGAGCCGGGTCAGGCCGAGCCAGACCAGGAGCAGGAGCCCGACCGTCAGGCCGAGGGATTTCCACAGGATCGCCCGCAGCGGTGGCGAGAAGGTCTGGCGCAACGCCGCCGCGGCGGACTCGACGAGCATCGGGCGAAGTGTTCCGGCCCGCGCCGAAAGCGGCGCAGGCGCGTTGTGGAGCGGTGTGGCGACCGGTGCAAGGCCGGGAGCCGTCGCAGGGGCGAGAGGGTGCGGGGAGAACGCGTGCAGGATACCACCGGACAGGACACGACCGGACAGGACACGACCGGACAGGGCACCACCGGACAGGGCACCACCGGACAGGGCACCACCGGACAGGTCGCGATGCCACAGGCTGCGGAGTCCCGATGGATCGACCCGGCGTTCCGCCCCGCCTACAGGCCGCGCCTCGCGCCGCTTCCCGCAGTGGCAGACGTGCTGGTGATCGGTGCGGGTGCCGCGGGGATCGGCGCGGCCCGGACTCTTGCCGCACGGGGTGTTTCGGTGGCCGTGCTGGAGGCACGGGACCGCGTCGGTGGCCGAGCCCTGACGGTCGCCCTGCGCGGCCATGCCCTCGATCTCGGAGCCCATTGGCTGCATGCCGGGCCGATCAACCCCCTGGTGACGCTCGGTCGGACGCGCGGCGAGCGGCTGCGCCGTGCGCCGCAGGAGAGCCACGTCTGGGTCGGGCGTCGGCCCGGCCGCGCCGCCGAGATCCGGGCCAACGGGCGTGCCTTCGACCGGGCCGACCGGGCCATGACCCGCGGCGCCGCGCAGCACGGTCCCGACCGGCCGGCAGGCAGCGCGCTGCCGCCGGGGCTCGGGCCCTGGGGGGCGCGGGTGGCGCAGGTCCATGGCCTCGTGTCGGGCCGGCCGCTGAACGAGGTCTCGCTTCAGGACTTCCCCAGCCTCGAATACGGCGACAACTACTTCCTCGCCGACGGCTACGGCAGCTACCTCGCCCGCTTGGCGGACGGGTTGCCAGTGGCGCTCGCGACAGCGGTGACGCGGATCGACTGGTCGGGCGGCCGGGTCCGCGCGACCACCGCGGCCGGAGCCGAGCACGCCGCGCGCGCCGTGATCGTGACCGTACCGATGATGGTGTTGCGTGAGGGGCCGGTCTTCTCGCCGCCGCTGCCGAATGCGGCCCGCGTCGCCATCGACGGGTTCACCACCGGTATCTACGAGCACGCGGTGCTGCACTGGCCGTCGAGCCCGTTCCGCGGCCGCGACCGGCTCGCGGCGATCCATGGCGGGCGTCACGCGCCGCCGGGGCTTCTGACCCGCATCGACGGAACGCCGTTCCACTATTACGAACTCGACCTGCACGAGGCAGCGGCAATCGACGCCGCTGGCTCCGGCGCAGACGGCGTGCGCCGCCATGTCCGCGCGGTCCTGGCCGAGCATTTCGGCGGCGCACGGCTGCGCGACCTCACGATCCCGGCGGTGAGCGCGTGGCGCCACGACCGATGGTCGCGCGGATCGTGGGCGGTAGTCCCGCCGGGCCATGCGCCGGCGCGACAGGCCCTGCGCGGCGCGGTGGCCGATACGGTCTGGTTCGCCGGCGAGGCGCTGTCCCGGGAACAGTGGGGCACCGTCGGCGGCGCCTACGAGGAGGGCGTTCGGGCCGCCGAGGCCGTGGCCGCGGTCGTCACGGACGGGGCCGGGACGCGTATCCGTGCAGGCACAGGCTGAGATCCCCGCTGCGCGGAAAGCCCCGAAAAGCTTGCCGGAGCGGGGCAAGACAGGCATCCCCCGGCTGACACGCTTCAGGGGGCGGCCATGGATTGGGTCGAGGGCATCGGCTATCTCGGGACGGCGCTGACCATTTCGGCGACGGCCATGAGCACGATGATTCCGTTGCGGATCATCTCGCTCTGCGCAAGCTGTGCCGTGATCACCTACGGCATCCTGATCGGCAGCATGCCGGTGGTGCTCACCGAGCTGATCCAGATGCCCTTCAACGCCTATCGGCTCTGGCAGATGATGCGCCTCGTCCGCGACGTGGAGACGGCCGCCGACGGCGACCTGTCCCTCGAATGGCTGCGGCCCTTCGGCTCGCGGCGCCCGTTCGGTGTCGGCGAGGTGGTGTTCCGCAAGGGGGATCTCGCCGACGAGATGTACTACATCGAGAGCGGCGTGTTCCGGATCCCGGAAGTCGGCCTCGAGGTGCGCAAGGGCGGGATCGTCGGCGAGCTGGGTCTGCTGTCACCCGGCAATGCCCGAACCGCGTCGTTGGTCTGCGTCGAGGCGGGTCACGCGCTGTGCGTGTCCTATTCGGACGTGAAGCAACTCTACTACCAGAACCCTGAATTCGGGTTCTACTTCCTGAAGCTGACAAGCGAACGCCTGTTCCAGGGCGTTCAGGGCATGGCCAAGCCCCAGGCGGTGACCGGCGACGCCCTCTGATCGCGGCAAGACCGCCCGTGAGGCCCCTCTGCGCTTCCGGACCGGCCGTCCACGCCGCGCGATCGAACCATCCCGTTCGCCGGCTCCGCGCCTTGCCCCAGGGAAACACGGCCGGCCATCTGCCGCATCGAGAGCGGCGTCTTCCGGGTGCCGGAAGTCGGTTTCGCGGCGGGCGTGGGCGGTGTCGTGGGCGAATTGGACCTTCCGTCGCCGGGGCACGCGCGGACCGCCTCGCGGTCTGCGCCGAGCCGGGCAGGGCGCTGTGCGTCACCCATTCCGATCTGAAGGACCTCTCCGATCAGAGCCCGTAATGCGGGTTCGCTTTCCTCGCGCCGACCTCGGAGCGCCTGTTCCAAAGCGTCGAGGCCGCCAGAAAGCCGCTGGCGGCCTGAGGCCCTTCGAAGGCGCAGCGCTGCTCAGAGCATGCTGGGCAGGATGCGGTCCGGCGGCCTGTGGCCGTCCATGAAGGTCTTGATGTTGATGATGACCTTCTCGCCCATGTCGGTGCGGCTCTCATAGGTTGCCGAACCCATATGCGGCAGGAGCACGACCTTCCCCTGGCGCGCGAGCTTGACGAGCCGGGGGCTGACTGCGGGCTCCTGCTCGAACACGTCGAGGCCGGCCGCCGAAACCTCGCCGCCCTCGATCAGGCGCGCCAGGGCGTTCTCGTCGATCACCTCGCCGCGGGCGGTGTTGACCACGATGGCCTCGGGCTTGAGCAGCTTCAGGCGCCGCGCCGAGAGCAGATGGTAGGTGGCCGGCGTGTGCGGGCAATTCACCGACACGATGTCGACGCGCGCCAGCATCTGGTCGAGGGATTCCCAGTACGTGGCGTCGAGGGCGCTCTCGATGGCGGCGGGCACCCGGCGGCGGTTGTGGTAATGGACCTGCAAGCCGAAGGCGCGGGCGCGCTTGGCCAGGGCCTGGCCGATCCGGCCCATGCCGACGATCCCCAGCCGCTTGCCGGTGATCCGCCGGCCGAGCATCCAGGTCGGCGACCAGCCCGTGGTCCATTCGTCATCCGGGATGATCCGCGCCCCCTCGGTCACCCGGCGGGCCACCGCAAGGATCAGCGCCATCGTCATATCGGCGGTGTCCTCGGTCAGCACGCCGGGCGTGTTGGTGACCGTGATGCCGCGCTCCAGCGCCGCCGCCACGTCGATGTGATCGACGCCGTTGCCGAAATTGGCGATGAGCCGCAGGTTCGGTCCGGCCTGGGCAATCAGGCCGGAATCGATCTCGTCCGTGACAGTGGGGACGAGGACATCGGCCTCGCGCAAAGCGGCCGCCAGGTCGTCCGCCGCCAGCGGAGCGTCGTCGGCATTGAGCCGGACGTCGAACAGCTCACGCATCCGCGTCTCGACGGCATCCGGAAGGCGCCGCGTCACGACCACCAGCGGCTTGCGCTTCGACACGTCTCTCTCCCCGTCAGCCCCGCGGCCCTGATTGCGGCTCGCGCCCGGCGGCTTCCGCCCGGACCACTTCCCGCAAGCGTCCGTTAACCGAACTCGGCCAGACAGGATCGGTCACGAGGCGCCGGTTCCGGAGCCAGTTCCGACCCATCGGCCTCTCTACCAGAGGTGGGCCGGAACACAATCGGATGCGGCCCGGTCCGCGTGTCGAACCGGCCCTGCTTTCGACAGGTCCGGCGCCCACCAACGCCACGTCTGGATAGGGAGACGACCATGCGCGTGTCACGCCTCAGCTTCGCCGTCGTGGCGATGCTGGCCGGCGGCCTCGCGACCGGTGCCCGGGCGGCGCCGCCCGCAGGCCCCGAGGCTGGGGTCGGACCGGTGACCAAGCTGCCGCTGCCGCGCTACGCGAGCCTGAAGACCGATCGCGTCAACCTCCGCGAGGGCCCCTCCAAGGATCACCGCACCCTTTGGGTCTTCCAGCGGGCCGGCCTGCCGGTCGAGATCATCGGCGAGTTCGAGACCTGGCGCCGGATCCGCGATTCGGAGGGGACCGAAGGCTGGGTGCTGCACTCCCTGCTGTCCGGCCGCCGGACCGCCATCGTGAATGCCGGCCCCGACAAAGGCGTCGAGAAGGCTGCCGTATCGCTGCGCGCGAAGGCCGACGACGGCGCCGAGGACGAGGCCAAGCTTCAGACCGGTGTGATCGGCAGCGTCAAGAGCTGCACCGGCACGTGGTGCCGCCTGATCGTCGCCCTGCCGAACAAGCGGGACGTGGATGGCTATATCCGCCAGAATCGCCTGTGGGGCGTCTATCCGAACGAGGTCGTGGAGTAGCGTCCGGCGCGATCATCGCCGTCGGGCGATGCCGGCCGGGAAGGACGCTCCCATCCCGGGACCGCGCAGCAGACGGTATCCGATTTCCGCATCGAAGGCCGCACCCCGACCGGAATGGCCGGCGCTCCGGTGTCGCGCGACCGAGCGCAAACGCAAAGGCCCGGACGAATCCGGGCCTTTGCGACGATCCTGATGGTTCCTCGAGCCGTGCCGCGGCGTCAGCCCTGACGGCGGCCCGCCGGCCGGCTGCGGCGCAGGCGTACGATCACCTCGACCCCGGCGATCTCCATCCCCTCGGGGGCCTCGGGCAGCGAATCGACCGTGATGCCGCAATCCGGCATGTCGATGACCTGGCTCTCGTCTTCCAGGTAGAAGTGGTGGTGCTCGGTCGGGTTCGTGTCGAAATAGGCCTTCGACCCGTCGAGCGCGAGCTGGCGCAGCAGCCCCGCCTCGGTGAACTGATGGAGGGTATTGTACACCGTCGCCAGCGACACCGGCACCTTGGCGCGCATCGCTTCGTCGTAGAGCATCTCGGCCGTGAGATGGCGGTCGCCGCGGCCGAACAGAAGCCAGCCGAGGGAGAGACGCTGCCGCGTCGGCCGCAGGCCAGCCCGACGCAGGCGGTCGCGGAGGTCGGACAGCGGGCACCCGCGCCGCGGAGTCCCGTTGGCCTCCAACTGGGGGGCGGGGACCCGGCCGTTGAAGACGGCCTGGAATGGCACCGGTTCGGACATCGCTGGACTGAACGCTCGACGAGGGGCCTGAAGGAACGGATGTCGCCCGAGTATATTGAAGTGGTCAGGCTGTCGCAACCCGAGCGTTGCCGCATGCCTGCGGCCGCAGGCTTTGAAGGCGCGACGCCCCGTGCTAACCCGCGCGCCAGCCGACGGGCCGAGTATAGTCGCCCGCGACGCGAAGATCGCGCACATCCGAGGAAACAGCCAACCCAATGCCGCCAGACGCCGAGACACAAGCGCAGGACGCGAACCGCCGGTCGCACTATTCTTACGAGGATCTTCTGGCCTGCGGGCGCGGCGAACTCTTCGGATCCGGGAACGCGCAATTGCCGCTTCCGCCGATGCTGATGTTCGACCGCATCACGTCCATCGCGGCCGACGGTGGCGCCCATGGGAAGGGCCACGTGACCGCCGAACTCGACATTCGGCCGGACCTCTGGTTCTTCCCCTGCCACTTTCAGGGCGATCCGGTGATGCCGGGCTGCCTCGGGCTCGATGCGCTCTGGCAGATGCTGGGCTTCCATCTCGGCTGGCTCGGCTCGCCGGGTCGTGGCCGCGCCCTCGGCGTCGGCGAGGTGAAGCTCGCCGGCCAGGTCCTGCCGACGATGAAGAAGGTGGTCTACAATGTCGACGTGAAGCGCGTCCGTCAGGGCAAGCTCGTCCTCGGCATCGGCGACGGCTGGCTCGAAGCAGACGGCGAGCGCGTCTATCAGGTTCAGGACATGCGGGTCGGCCTGTTCCAGAGCTGAATCGCGTCGGCCGGGCGTCCGGTTCGCGGCTCGGCCGCAACGCCGGACGATCTCGGTGGTTGAGATTGTGTCCGCGTCACCTTAGCTGACCGGTACGTGGCCCGGGCGACCGAGGCCGCGACGGAGGTAGTGTCACCATCATGCGCCGTGTCGTCATCACCGGGATGGGCATCGTCTCGTCCATCGGCAACAACACGCAGGAGGTGCTCGCCTCCCTGCGCGAAGCCCGCTCGGGCATCGCGCGCGACGCCAGCTACGCCGAGCACGGCTTCCGAAGCCAAGTCTCGGGGGCGCCGACCCTCGACCCCGAAGGCGTGGTGGACCGGCGCGCCATGCGCTTCCACGGCGGCGGCACCGCCTGGAACCACGTCGCCATGGATCAGGCGATCCGGGACGCGGGTCTGGAACAGGGCGACATATCGAACGAGCGCACCGGCATCATCATGGGTTCGGGCGGTCCGTCGACTCGGGTGATCGTCGAGGCCGCCGCCATCGCCCGGGAGAAGGGCCCGAAGCGCATCGGCCCGTTCGCGGTGCCGAAGGCGATGTCGTCCACCGCCTCGGCGACCCTGGCGACGTGGTTCAAGATCCGCGGCGTGAATTACTCGATCTCCTCCGCCTGCGCGACGTCGAATCACTGCATCGGCAACGCCGCAGAGATCATCCAGGGCGGGCGGCAGGACATCATCTTCGCGGGTGGGTGCGAAGACCTCGACTGGACCCTCTCGGTGCTCTTCGACGCCATGGGCGCCATGTCGTCCAAGTACAATGACACGCCGTCCCGGGCCTCCCGCGCCTACGATGCCAACCGCGACGGCTTCGTCATCGCCGGCGGCGCGGGCGTTCTGGTCCTCGAGGAGCTGGAGCACGCCAAGGCGCGGGGCGCCCGGATCTACGGCGAGGTGGCCGGCTACGGCGCTACGTCGGACGGGCACGACATGGTGGCGCCGTCGGGCGAAGGGGCCGTCCGCTGCATGCGACAGGCCATGGAAGGCCTGAAGGGCGCGCGGATCGACTACATCAACCCGCACGCCACCTCGACGCCGGTCGGCGACGACAAGGAGATCGAGGCGATCCGCGAGGTCTTCGGCCGGGGCGACGCATGCCCGCCGATCGCCGCCACGAAGTCGCTCACCGGTCACTCGCTCGGCGCCACCGGCGTGCAGGAGGCGATCTACAGCCTGCTCATGATGAACAACGGCTTCATCTGCGAGAGCGCGCATATCGACGAACTCGATCCCGCCTTCGCCGACATGCCGATCCTGCGGGCGCGTCGGGACGACGCGCAGCTCGGGCACGTGCTGACGAATTCCTTCGGCTTCGGCGGCACCAACGCGACCCTGGTCCTGAAGCACGTCGACGCCTGATTACTGAAGGGAACCGCCGGCTTGAGGTCGGCGTTTACTGGATGTTGAGATCTGGTGGTGGCAATGGGGACTTTCATCTTCGGAACGCTGAGCGGACTGGTCATCGCCGGTTGCGCCGCGATCTACGCGAAGCAGGCCCTCATCGACGAGGCGCAGTCGCATACGGACGGCCATTTCTGAGTTCGGCCGCCCTGCCAGGAACGCCCCGCCAACAGGCGGGGCTTTTTTTTGCCTGCCGTCCGACCGCCGACCGGTTTGGAACGCACGGCGAGCCGCGCTAAGGCACCCTTTGGCGGTTCGCTTGCGCGGATCGCGGACCGTCCCCGCCTGGTAGGGGCGGCGTGCTTGGTCAGGATGTGAGTCGGCATGACGGGATTGATGGCAGGCAAGCGCGGCCTGATCATGGGCGTCGCGAACGATCACTCGATCGCCTGGGGTATCGCCAAGGCGCTGCACGCCCAGGGCGCGCGCCTGGCTTTCACCTACCAGGGCGAGGCTTTGGGACGCCGCGTGGCGCCGCTCGCCGCCAAACTCGATTCGGATCTCGTCCTCCCCTGCGACGTCGAGGACCTCGCCTCCGTGGATGCGACCTTCGAGGCCCTCGATGCGCGATTCGATGGCGGCATCGACTTCGTGGTCCACGCCATCGGCTTCTCCGACAAGGCGCAGCTCAAGGGCCGCTACGTCGACGTGACAACCCGCGAGAATTTCGTGCGGACGATGACGATCTCGTGCTTCTCGTTCACTGAGATCGCGCAGCGCGCGGCCAAGCGGATGACGCAGGGCGGGTCCCTGCTGACCCTGACTTACGGCGGGGCGACCCGGGTCATGCCGAACTACAACGTGATGGGCGTGGCCAAGGCGGCGCTGGAGGCGTCCGTCCGCTACCTCGCGAGCGATCTCGGTCCGGACGGGATCCGCGTCAACGCGCTCTCCGCCGGCCCGATGCGGACGCTGGCGGGCGCCGGGATCGCCGACGCGCGGCTGATGTTCAATCACCAGCGGGCCCATGCGCCGCTGCGGCGCACGGTCAGCCTGGAGGATGTCGGCGGCTCAGCCCTCTACCTGCTGTCGCCGCTCTCGGGCGGTGTCACCGGCGAGGTCCATTTCGTGGATGCCGGCTACAACATCATCTCGATGCCGCGCCCGGACGTGCTTCAGGCCCAGGATGCGGCCGGAGTCGTCGGCGACGCCTGAGCCTCACTCCTCCGGGATGCGGCCCGGAGGCAGTGGGCCGCGCCGGACGCCGCGTTCGTCGCGCACGTCCCGCCGCGCCCGCACGGCGCGGATTTCTTCCGCGGAGGGCGGCGCGGACGGGTAGTTCGAGGCGAACGGATTGGGCGGCGTCCCGCGCCCGGAACCGCCGAAGAGCTTGTCGAGGAACCCCTCCTCGGCGCTGGCGGGCCGAGCGACCAGGAGAAGGGCGAGGGCGAGAAGCGGGCGAAGCTGCATCGGGATCGTCTGGATATCGGGATCCGCTGCCGATAGCGGCACTTTCCGGCGGATCGGAGGCCGCCACGCACCACGCCTGGAACCCCCAGCACATCCGGCGGGTTCGCGCTCAACAATGCCGGGCGTGAACAGGAGGCGTGATGTCTGAGGTTACCTATCGCATCGTCGAGCACGACGGCGGGTTCGCCTACAAGGTCGGCGACGTCTTTTCCGAGACCTTCCCGAGTCGCGAAGAGGCGCTGCAAGCGGCCCAGGCCGCGGCAGCAGAGCAGCAGGTCCCCGGCTCGACCGAGGGCATCCGCTACCAGGATCAGGCCGGCGGCTGGCACGACGAGACCGCCCAGGGCAGCGATCGGCCCCGCGCCCGCGTCGTGGAGTAGCCGGCGCGGACGGGACGGCCGTGTGGAACCCGAACCATCGATGGAGGCCATCGTGGCGCGCGCGCGGCGGGTGACACCGGAACCGCCGCCGCAGGGACGCCGGAAGGCGCCCGCCCTCCCGAAGGGCGTGCGCCGCACGACACCGTCGCCGGAAACGCTGGCGGCGCTCGGCCCGGACCGGTTGATCGGGCTGATCCTCGGCGAGACCGCGCGCAATCCCGCCTTCAAGAAGCTGGTGAGCGCCGCTTTGGCTTCCCTCCAGGGGCCGGACGCCGTGGCGGCCATCGTCGACCGGCGGCTGACGGCCCTGGAGGGGGCCCAGGGCTATATCGACTGGCAGAAGCGACGGACCTTCGCGGCCGATCTCAACGCCACCGTGACGGTGATCCTCGACGAGCTGCGCCCCCTCGATGCGGGCGCCGCCCTCGATCGCCTGAGGCGCTTCCTCAACGGTGCCGACGCGGTCCTGAACCGTGTCGACGACAGCACCGGCGCGGTGCAGGGCGTGTTCGATCGCGCATCGACGGCCTTCGTGGAGATCGCGGGCAACCTGCCTCCGGCGGAGGCCGCCGGGTTGGCGGCACGCCTCGTCGAGCCCTTCGCGGCGGATCCGTTCGGTCCACTGGGACTCGTCCTCGGGGACATGATCCCGACGCTGCTCGAGTCGGCCCTTGCCGAGATCGACGACAGGCTCGCCGCGGCCGACGCCGCGATGCCGACGGGCGGCGATCCGCGCCGCGAGGCGACGCATCATCGGCAGGCCGCCCGGATCCAGATCCTGCGCCTCCGGCAGGCCATAGCCGACCGGCGCGGCGATCCGGACGCCTTCATCGCCCTGGAGCGCACGGTGCTGCCGGGGCGGGAGAACCGCGTCGAGATTGCCCGGCGCCTCCTCGCCGCCGGACGGGCGGAAGAGGCGCTGGACTGGATCCGGCGCATGCAGGATCCGGGATTGCGCATCGCGACGCGGGCAGATCTGATCGCGGGATTCGATACGCGCGGGCCGGAGCGCGAACGGCAGGCGCTGGAGATCGAGATCCTCGATGCCCTCGGCCGGTCCGACGAGGCACAGCTCCTCCGATGGACGCGATTCGAGCGGGAACTCGACGCGCCGATGCTGCGGACCTTCCTCGCCAAGCTTCCGGATTTCGAGGACGAGGAGGCGCTCCAACGCGCCCTCGACCATGCCGAGGCCTTCCCGCAGCCGCACCGGGCTCTGACCTTCCTGACGGCTTGGCCGGATCTTCGCCGCGCCGCCGCATTGGTGGTCGCGAGGCCCGGGATCTGGCAGGGCGACCAGTACGCGGTGCTGGCGCCGGCGGCCGAGGCGCTCGCCCTGGCACACCCCCGGGCGGCCACGATCCTGTATCGCCGGCTCCTCGACTCCATCCTCGAGGGCGGCCGCAGCGCCGCCTACCCGCATGGGGCGCGCTACCTCGCGGAACTCGACGCCCTGGCGGGGCGCCTTGCGGCCGGCGATGCCGAGCCGGATCCGAAGGCCTACCGCGCGGCGCTGCGGCAGGCGCACGGCCGCAAGCACGGGTTCTGGAGCCTCGTCCGGGATTGAATCGGGTAAACCGGGCGGGTGACCGGCTCAGTCCTCCAGCGTGATGGCGTCGACCCGGTCCGGATAGAACGCCACGTGGTCCCGGATCGCCGCGACGGCCGGGTACGGGTCCCCGTAGCTCCAGACCGCGTCGGGACGCCGGGTACCGTCGACAACGAGGTCGAAATAGTGGGCGTCGCCCTTGTACGGGCAGTGTGTGGTGCGCGACGAGGCGACGAAGCGATCGGCCCGGATGTCGCTCCGCGGCACGTAGAAGACCGGCGGATACTGGGCCTCCTGCAGCCGGAGGGCGTTCCGGCTCTCGGCGACCGCGACACCCGCCACGACGACGCGGACGCGGCGGGGCTCGGGCTCGATGGTGATCGGGTGGTCTGGTCCAGGCACCTTCATGGCGTGCTCCCTCCCTCGGGCTTCAACTCGACGGTTCCGAGCGCGTCGGCGAGGCGCGTCTTCGCGGTCCCGGGCCGAAGCGGCTTCTGCTGGGTCTCGTGCGGGACCCAGCCCGAAAGCCACAGCACCTCGAAGGTGGCCCGCACGCGCCCATCCGGATCCGCGAACCGCTCGGCATAGATCTCGGCCGTCCGCAGGAGCGTCGCCCGCCGTAGCGGCGTCCGCCGCCGCTCGGTGAGCACGTTGGTCATGCCCATGGCGCGCAGATCGCGCATCAGGCCGAACGGATCGGCGTAGCGGACCGTCAGCGTGTCGGTATCCGCCACCGGCAGGGCGAAACCGGCCCGCTGGAGCAACCCGCCGGCCTCACGTACCGCCGCGAAGGGCGCCACGCGCGGGCTGATCCCACCCTCGACCTCGCTCTCGGCCTGGGCGAAGCTCTGGCGCAGCTCGGTCAGGGTGGCGCCGCCGAGCAGGCAGCCGAGGAACAACCCGTCCGGCCGCAGGGCGCGGCGCAGCTGGATCAGCGTGCCCGGGAGGTCGTTCACGGCGTGAAGGCTCAGCAGCGAGACGGCGAGGTCGAGGCTTCCGGCCGCCAGCGGCAGCGCCTCCGGGTCGCCGACGATCAGGCCGCCGCCCGTCTCGGGCCGGGCCGCGAGACGGAGATGCCGCGCCTCCGGATACCGGGCCGCGAGCATCCGGGCCGCCACCGGGACGGGCGTCGCGAGGTCGAGCACCGAAGTGAAGCGGCGCAGGACCGCCCCCAGGCGGTCATCGAGATCCTCGGCGAGCCGATCGACGAGGAAGCCCGCGTAGCCGCGGCCCTGGGCTCGGGCGAGGCGGCGGCGGGCGAGGGCCGTGTCGAACAGGGCGGAGGGAGCATCCATCGCGGGGGAGATGGCATCTGAAGCCGTCCCGCGCCACCTCTCGCACGGCCGCGCGCACGGATCCGTGAGCCGCGCTAGAATGTCGGAACGACTCGGCAGCGTCGCTGTTCCTGCTGCAACCGGCTCAAACGGCCGAGATTCGTCATGGAGCATTGATCATGAAGCGTATGCTCGTCGGGGCCGCCGTGGCCCTCACCACCCTCGCGGCCGCCGGCGGCGCCGAAGCCAAGGGCTGCATCAAGGGCGCCATCGTCGGCGGCATCGCGGGGCACTATGCCGGCCATCACGGCCTCGTCGGCGCTGCGGCCGGCTGCGCCATCGGCCGTCACCGCGCCAACGCCCGCGACCGCCAGATGCAGCAGCAGCAGATGGCGCCGCAGGCGCGCCCGGTCTCGGCTCAGTAGAAGCGCGGATTCGGGCGGCGCGTCCGCCGCATGACGGCTCTCGAGGCCGTCGCAAGGACCCTGCGCGGACTGCCGCGCGGGGTCGTTTCGCTGATCTATCCGCCCACCTGCGCGGGCTGCGGCGGCGCCACCGCGGATCCCGGCGCCCTGTGCCCGGCCTGCTGGTCGAGCCTGCGGCTGATCGAGGAGCCGGTCTGCCAACGCTACGGGACGCCGTTCGCGGTCGATCTCGGGGTCGGCCCGTTGCTCTCACCCCGGGCGATCGCCGAGCCGCCGGTCTTCGAGCGTGCCCGGTCTGTAGCCCTGTACGATGCGGTGGCGCGCCGCCTCGTCCATCGCCTGAAATACGAGGACCGCCTCGATCTGGCCCGCGTCATGGCCCGGATGATGGCCGCGAGCGGCCGAACCCTGATCGCCGACGCCGATTGCGTGGTCCCGGTACCGCTCCACCGCGGACGCCTGTGGCGCCGGCGGTTCAACCAATCCGCCCTTCTGGCGCGGGTGATTACCCGATCGGCCGGGCTTCCCTTCGTCGCCACGGCGCTCGTGCGCGTCCGCGCGACGCGGTCCCAGGTGGGTTTGAGCCGTGCGGCCCGCGCCGAGAACCTGAGCGGCGCCTTCCGCGTGGCAACCGCCGAACAGCACCGGATCCGCGGGCGCCGGATCCTCCTCGTTGACGACGTCATGACCACCGGCGCGACGGGCAACGCCGCCGCTCGGGCATTGCTGCGCGGCGGGGCACGGTCGGTCGATCTCCTGACCTTCGCGCTCGTCGGCGACGCCGCCGGGTGAGCGCGCGGGCTCTCCGCGTGGACGGCGCTCGCGGATTCAGGCTGGGGGCCGCATCTGCTCCGGAAAGCTTGCCGCCAGGGTGAAGTCGAAAGCCTCCGCGATCCCTTCGTACCAGAGGGAGAACGGCGTCGGACGCGCGAGGTGGAGGGCGCCCTCGATCTCACGCCCCTCGTGCTGGAGGGCCGCCCCGTGCTTGGCCGCGAGCCGCAGCATCGGTCCGTTCCCCGACAGGCAGCGCACGTGCAGATCGACGACGCCGCGATGCCGCGCCGAGCGCGCGATCCGCGCGAACAGGGCGGCGCCGATGCCGCGCCGACGGAATGCCCGCTCCACCGCGAAGGCCGCCTCGGCATGCGGCCCCAGGACGTAGCGCGAGGCACCCGGTCCCATGGGCCGCAATTCGCCGAGGCCGCGCAGCGCGCCGCCCACGAACGCGCCGTACATCACGCCCTCGGCGATCAGGACCTGCGTGGCGTAGGCCCGGACCCCGGCCTCGCTGACATTGCCCATGAAGCGGCTCGCCCGGGTCTCCGGATCCAGCCGCAGGAAATAGTTCAGGACCGCCGTGCGGTCGGCCGGCCACAGACGGCGGACGGTGTGGGCCAGACCCTCGAGGGCTTGTGCCGCCATGATGAAGCTCCGGTTCGTGCGCGGTGCCGCGCAGGGAGATCCGGACGCTCCTCCCAAAGACGGAGCGGATCTCGCATCCTCAAAGTCGTTGTGCAATGCAGCGAAACGCTTGGCTGACCCTCCGCGGATCTGCCATGCGCAGGGCCGATGGGACGCTTTCCTGCGACTGTTCAGCCGCGGGGTTGATTCAGGCCGAGCTTGCGCGGCACTGGAACAGGTCCCGGGTCGTTGACCGCCGACGCGGGCGCGGGGGGTGCCGAACCGGTGCCGCGACCAGCAGCGAGGAACCGGCGGCGTGAACGACAGATCCGGCAAGCACATCGCCCCGTCGCCGGCGGCGCGGGCCAGCGCGGTCTCGCCTGGGCCGGTCCACGAGCGCTACGAGGCCCTGGTCGCCACCGGGGCGATCGAGCGCGATCCGGCCCAGGGGCATCTGGTGCGCGCCCTCGACCGCCTGGTCCTGGACCTGCAGCGTCGCAAGCGCGCCAGCAAGACGAGCGCCCTCGGCTGGCTGTTCCGGCGCAAGGACGAAGCCGAACCGATCCGGGGCCTGTACGTCTGGGGCTCGGTCGGGCGCGGGAAGACCATGCTGATGGACCTGTTCCACGAGGCGGCCCCCGAGCCGAAGCGGCGGGTCCATTTCCACGGCTTCCTGGCTGACGCACACGAACGCATCCACGCCTACCGGCAGGCGCTCAAGGCCGGCACCGTCAAGGGCGACGACCCGATTGGGCCGGTGGCCGACCAGCTCGCCGACGAGGCGACATTGCTGTGCTTCGACGAGTTCACCGTCACCGACATCGCCGACGCGATGATCCTGGGTCGCCTGTTCAACCACCTGTTCCGGCGGGGCGTCACGATCGTCGCAACCTCGAACGTCGAGCCGGACAGGCTTTACGAGTGCGGGCTGAACCGGGCGCTGTTCCTGCCGTTCGTCGCGACCCTGAAGGAGCGCGTGGACGTCGTCCGGCTCGACGCCCGTACCGACTTCCGACTGGAGAAGCTCGGCGGCGCGGCCGTCTATCACGTTCCCGCCGACGCCAAGGCGCGCGCCGCCCTCGACGCCGCCTTCAAGGGACTGACCGGAAAGGTCCGGGGCCTTCCGGCGACGGTCACGGTTCACGGCCGGGCCGTGGAGGTCCCCGAGCAGGCGACCGGCGTGGCCCGGTTCGGTTTCGACGATCTCTGCCGCAAGCCGCTCGGCGCCTCCGACTACATGGCGCTCGCCCGCGCCTACCACACGGTCATTCTGGACGGGATCCCGGTCATGGCAGAGGCGGACCGGAACGAGGCCAAGCGCTTCATCACGCTGGTCGACACGCTCTACGACCGGCACGTGAAGCTCGTGGCCTCCGCGGACGCCGACGCGCAGGAGCTCTACACCGCCGAGAGCGGCCGCGAGGCCTTCGAGTTCGACCGGACCGTCTCGCGCCTCATCGAGATGCGGTCGCGGGAATACCTCGCCCAGCCGCACGGCCGGCCCGATTCCGAGGCGTCGGGTGCCAGCACCGGGCTGGTGGAGACGTGAGCGCCCCGTCTCGCGTCGGATCGATCTTCTCCTTGCGTCGGCGGAACTGGCGCAGCGCCGGCCCGCTCGGCTGGCTCCTGGGCTCCCCGGCGGCGTTCGTCCTGCTGGTCGTCGCCCTGGGCAGCGGCACGGCGAACTACCTCACCGGCGAGGCCGACCGGACCGCGACGGCCCACGCGAACGACACCGTCGCCGGGATCGAGCGCCTGATCTCCGAGGTGAAGGACCTGGAGACGAGCGAGCGGGGCTTCGTCCTGGTCGGCAGCGAGGATTACCTCACCCCCTACACGAGCGCCCTCACCAAGATCGAGACGGAACTCGCCGGCCTCGGCTCGGCCGCGCAGGATCCGGTCCGCGCCGGCGGCCCCTCGCTCGCCGGACTGATCGCGCAGAAGCGGGACTTCGCGGCCCGGGTCGTGGCGGCGCGGCGCAATCAGGGGTTCGAGCCGGCCATCGAGCTGGTCCGCACCGGCGAAGGCAAGCAGCTGATGGACGCGATCCGCGCCGAGGCGGCGGCCCGTCAGGCCGCGACGCTGGAGCGTCTCGCCACCCTTCAGGCGATCGAGGGTTGGCGCGGGCTCCTGCTGTTCCTGCTCTCGGGGGCGGCGGCGCTGGGCGCGATCGTGCTGCTCGCCCGCCTCGCTCTGGTGCGCCGGCAGGAATCCTTGCGCATGTCGCGCCTGCTCGACGGCGTGCTCGCCAACGCGCCGGTGGGCCTCGGCTTCCTCGACCGCGACCTGAAGATCCGGCACATGAACCGGGCGCTCGCCACGATGAGCGAACGCGGCTTCGGGGCCGATCTCGGCGCGCCGATCTGGGCCATGCTTCCGACCCTCCGGGAAGAACTCGCCCTGAAGCTCGCCGCGGCCCTGAAGGACGGCCTGGTCTCGCCGAACGTCCCGGTGGCCGTGCCGGCTCCCTCCGCTCCCGGCGGTGTCCGCCACTTCTCGATGAGCTTCTACCCGCTCCGGGGCGTGGAGAGCGCCGCGACCGATGAGAACGTGGAGGGCGTCGGCCTCGTCGTGGTCGACGAGACCATCCGCCATTTGGCCGAGGCCCGTCTGCGTCGCAGCGAGGAGCGGTTCCGTTCGCTGATCGAGGCCAGCGCGGCCATCGTCTGGACCGCCAACCCGGAGGGCAGCCTGCACCGACGCCAGGTGGCCTGGAGCCGCTTCACCGGTCAGGATGAGGCCGCCTATGCAGGGCTCGGCTTCCTGGATGCGGTCCATCCCGAGGATCGCCCGCACACCCGGGCCGCGTGGTCCCGTGCCCTGAGCAGCCTGGAGCCCTACGCGACGGAGCACCGGATCCGCGCGGCCTCCGGGGCATACCGGCACATGAGCGTGCGCGCCGTTCCGATCCTCGAATCCGACGGCACCCTGCGCGAATGGGTCGGGACCCATACGGACATCACCGAGCGCAAGGAGGCCGAGGCCGCCATCGAGGCGGCCCGCGCCGCCGCAGAGGCCGCCAACGCCGCCAAGAGCCAGTTCCTGGCCAATATGAGCCACGAGTTGCGCACCCCGCTCTCGGCGGTGATCGGCTATTCCGAGATGGTGCAGGAGGAGCTGGAGGATATCGGCGAGGCCGACTTGGTCGCCGACATGAAAAAGATCGAGACCAACGCCCGGCACCTCCTCGGCCTGATCAACGACGTGCTCGACATCTCCAAGATCGAGGCCGACCGGGTCGAGGTCTACGCCGAGGATTTCGACGTCGCCACCGTGGTGCAGGAGGTCGCCGTCACGGTCGAAGGTCTGATCGCCAAGAAGGGCAACACCCTGGCGCTGGCGCTGGAGGCGGATCTGGGCAGCGCCCACACCGACGTCACCAAGCTGCGCCAGTGCCTGATCAATCTCTTGAGCAACGCCGCGAAGTTCACCGAGAACGGCCGGATCACCCTGTCGGTCGCCCGGGTCGACACGACGATGCGCTTCTCCGTGACCGATACCGGGATCGGGATGACACCGGAGCAGGTGGGGCGGCTGTTCGAGCGCTTTACCCAGGCCGACGCCTCGACGACGCGCCGCTTCGGCGGGACCGGGCTCGGCCTCGCGATCACCCGTGCCTTCGCCGAGATGCTGGGCGGCGCGATCGCCGTGGAGAGCCGGCAAGGGGAGGGCACCACCTTCACGCTGACCCTGCCGGTCCGCTTCGAGACCGGTGCGGCGGAGGAAGCGGATGCGGACAGCGCCGCCAGTCCCGGCGAACGCGGAACCATCTTGGTGATCGACGACGACGCCGCGACCCGGGATCTGCTCGCCCGCTTCCTGGAGCGCGAGGGCTTCTCGGTAACGGTCGCCGAGGACGGGCGGCGGGGGCTCGATCTCGCCCGCAGCCTGCACCCGCGAGCGGTGCTCCTCGATGTGACCATGCCGCAGATGGACGGCTGGGCAGTGCTGCGGGCCATGCGCGCCGATCCCGAGATCGGCGCGACACCGATCGTGATGGTGACGGTCCTGGACGAGCAGAACCTCGCCTTCTCGCTCGGCGCCACCGACTACCTGCAGAAGCCGATCGACTGGGGAAGTCTGCGCCAGATCGTCGACCGCTTCCGGCCTTCGGCCGGTAGCGGGCCGATCCTCGTCGTCGAGGACGAGGCGGACGTTCGGGGCCATGTCTGCGCCTATCTCGAGCGCGAGGGCTTCCCGGTGCGCGAGGCCGAGAACGGCCTGCGCGCCCTCGCGACCCTCGAATCGGAACGGCCGTGCCTGATCCTGCTGGATCTGATGATGCCCGAGATGGACGGCTTCGCCTTCCTGCGGGCGCTCCGGGCGCGCCCGGACAGCCGCGACGTGCCGGTGGTCGTGCTCACCGCCAAGGACATCACGGCCGAGGATCGGCGCCGACTGGCCGGTCAGGCCGACCGGGTGCTCGCCAAGGGATCGACCGGTCTCGGCGAACTTGCCCGGGAATTGCGGGCCCTGGTCCCGACGATGGACGGCGCGGACTGACCGGGAAACCGCAACACGAGCCGGGCGAGCCGACCCGGCAGCGCGCGACGAGACCGTGCGATCACCCCCGTCGCGTGGAACCGCGATGCGGGTTCACCCCCCGCGGAACGCCAGCATCAGCGCCCCGGCGGCAATCGCCCAGAGAGCCAGCGTCGACCAGATCGCCCGATAGCGTTCGTTGCGGGCGAAGCGCTCCAGGCGGCGGGCATCGCCCGTTCCGGCCTCGTCGAGGCGCACCAGCACGCGCTTCAACCGCATGGCGAGATCCGGAATGTCGCCGACCACGTCGGAGACCACCCGCAGGGCCTCCAGGCCGCTCTGCGCCCGGCCGACCGGGCCCATGTTGCGGGCGATCCAGGCGCGCACGACCGGCTCGGCCGTGGTCCACATGTCGAGCCGCGGGTCGAGGGAGCGGGCGACGCCCTCCACCACCACCATGGTCTTCTGGAGCATCACCAGCTCGGTGCGGGTGCTCATGTCGAACAGGGCCGTGACGTCGAACAGCAGGGTCAGGACCTTGGCCATCGAGATCTCGTCGGCCCGGCGCTGGTGGATCGGCTCGCCGATCGCCCGGATCGCCTGCGCGAAATCCTCCACGGAATGGTGGGCCGGCACGTAGCCCGCCTCGAAATGGACCTTCGCCACCCGGCGATAGTCGCGCAGGATGAAGCCGAGCAGGATCTCGGCGAGGAACCGGCGCTCGTTCGGGCCCAGGCGGCCCATGATGCCGAAATCCACCGCCACCAGGCGGCCCTCGGCGTCCACCAGCAGGTTCCCCTGGTGCATGTCGGCGTGGAAGAAGCCGTCACGGATCGCGTGCCGCAGGAAGCTCTGGATGACGGTCCGCCCGATGGTCTGCGGGTCGTGCCCCTGGGCGGCGATCTCCGCCGCGCTGTGCAGGCGGGTGCCCTCGATCCACTCGGCCGACAGCACCTCGCGGGCGGTCAGCTCCCATTCGGGCTTCGGCACGCGGAAGTCGAGGTCGTCCTTGGTGTTCTCAGCGAGCTCGGAAGCGGCGGCCGCCTCCAGGCGGAAATCCATCTCCATCAGCACCGAGCGGGCGAGGATCTCCACGACTTCGCGGGGACGCAGCCGCTCCGCCTGCGGGGACAGGGCGTGCACCACCTGGGCCATGAAGCGCATGACCTCGAGGTCGCGCATGAAGCGCTCGCGGACGCCCGGCCGCATCACCTTCACAGCCAGCGCGCGCTGCGTGCCGTCCGCATCCTGGACGATCGCCTTGTGGACCTGCGCGATGGAGGCGGCGGCGATCGGTTCGCTGAACGACACGAAGAGCTGACTGACCGGCTTGCCGAGCGCCGTCTCGACGGTGCGGAGCGCGACCTCCTGCGGGAAGGGCGGCACCCGGTCCTGCAGCTTCTCCAGGTCGAAGGCTGCCCGCATGCCGACGATGTCGGGCCGCGTCGCCAGGAACTGCCCGAACTTGACGTAGGACGGGCCGAGGCGGGTCATGGCCGCCGAAAGCCGAGCGGCGCCGTCGTCGAGACCCGGCCGCTCGAGGGAGCGGCCGAGCCGCAGGGCGAGCCGCAGATGCGGCGGCAGCTCCGCGGGATCGGCGAAGGCGAGGGCGCCCTCGCGGGCCAGCACGAAGCCGACCCGCGCGCCGCGGAACAGGTTGATGGCGGCGCTGATCACCGGTGCTGGCTCCCGTCGCGCACGGCGGCGGTCAAGAGACCTTCCAGCCCGAATGGATCGCCACGATCCCGCCCGTGAGCGGCCGGTCGGTGACGTGCCGGAAGCCGGCACGCTCGATCATGCCCGCGAAGGCGCCGCGCGTCGGAAACTTCCGGATCGATTCCACGAGGTAGCGATAGGATTCCGCGTCCCCGGCGACCCGGGCGCCGATGCGCGGGATCACGTTGAAGGAATAGGCGTCGTAGATCCGGTCGAGCAGCGGGATGTCGACGGCGGAGAATTCCAGGCAGAGGAAGCGCCCGCCCGGCTTCAGCACCCGCCGCGCCTCGGCGAGCGCCGTCTCGATCCGCGGCACGTTCCGGATGCCGAAGGCGATCGTGTAGGCGTCGAAGGTCGCGTCCGGCAGGGGCAACGCCTCGGCGTTCCCGGTCACGAACGCGATCCGGTCGCCGGCCTCGTCGAGCTTGCGCTCCCGGGCCCGCTCCGCGCCGACGCGCAGCATCGACTCGTTGATGTCGAGAACCGTGACCCGGGTGCGAGGGCCGCCCGCGGCCAGGACCCGGAAGGCCACGTCGCCGGTGCCGCCGGCGACGTCAAGATGCGCGAAGGCCCGGTTCTGGGAGGGCCGCAGCATCGAGACGAGCTGCGCCTTCCAGGCCCGGTGCAGGCCCGCCGACATCAGGTCGTTCATGATGTCGTAGCGGCGGGCGACCGAGTGGAAGACGCTGTCGACGCGCCCCTGCTTCTCGTCGAGCGCCACGCGCTCGAAGCCGAAATCCGCGCTCGCGCGCTCAGACGCCCCGTTTCCGGCCTTCATGACGCTCCCATTCCTCGATGGGCGCGTCATAGCGAAGGTCGGGCCCGGCCGCCATGCGTCGAAACACGCGGCTGGGGACCGACCCCGATGCTGAGACGCGCCGAAGTCCTGTCTCAGCCGACGCGCGCGCGGAGCGCGTCCGCCACCGCCGCCGCCATGGCCCGGGTGCCTATCGGGTTCGTGCCCTCGCCGGCGATGTCGGCGGTGCGCGCACCGCCCGACAGGGCGTCGGTGATGGCGCCGTCGAGGGCGTCGGCGGCGTCGCCGAGGCCGAAGGAATAGCGCAGGCACATGGCGAGCGAGCCGATCATGGCGATCGGGTTCGCCTTGTCCTGGCCGGCGATGTCCGGGGCCGAGCCGTGGACCGGCTCGTACAGCGCGCGCCGCAGGCCGCCCGCATCGACCGCACCGAGCGAGGCGGAGGGCAGCATGCCGAGGGAACCGGTGAGCATGGCGGCGATGTCGGAGAGCACGTCGCCGAACAGGTTGTCGGTCACCAGCACGTCGAACTGCTTCGGCCGGCGCACCAGCTGCATGGCGCAGTTGTCGGCCAGGATGTGCTCCAGCTGGAGGTCGGCATAGTGCTCCGCATGGACCTTGGTGACGACCTCCTTCCAGAGGACACCGGACTTCATCACGTTGTGCTTCTCGGCGGAGGCGACCCGTCCCGAGCGCTTGCCCGCGAGGTCGAAGGCCACATGGGCGATCCGCTCGATCTCGGCCGTGGTGTAGACCTGGGTATCCACCGCCCGCTTGGAGCCGTCCTCCAGCACGGTGATCTCCTTCGGCTCGCCGAAATAGACGCCGCCGGTGAGCTCCCGGACGATCATGATGTCGAGGCCCTCGACCAGTTCCCTCTTCAGGGCCGAGGCTTCGGCCAGGGCCGGGTAGCAGATCGCCGGACGGAGGTTGGCGAAGAGGTCGAGTTCCTTGCGCAGGCGCAGCAGGCCGGCCTCCGGGCGGTTCTCGTAGGCGACGCCGGCCCATTTCGGCCCACCGACCGCGCCGAGCAGGATCGCGTCCGCATCCTTGGCGCGCTGCAGGGTCGCGTCGGCGAGCGGGCTGCCATGGGCATCCAGCGCGCAGCCGCCGACGAGGTCGGTCTCGGTCTCGAAGGTCGCGAGACCGGTCTCCTTGAGCGCCTCGAGCACGACCTGCATGCCGGCCGCCACCTCCGGACCGATCCCGTCGCCGGGGAGGAGCAGGAGCTTGTAGCTGGCCATGACGGTCTCGCGGGTTGGTCTCGACGTGCCGGCGGGCTTTATCGAGGCTGGCCCGTCATTGGCAAGGCGCCGGCCCGATCGTCGATGCGCCTTCGTCCTCTCAGAGGAGCGCGACCTTGCCGGTGGCGATGTCGTAGACGCCGCCCACGACCTTCACCCGCTGGGCGGCGACGGCCTCCGCGATGATCGGCCCGGACTGCTCCAGCCGTCCGACGGTGTGCCGGACGTTCTGGGCGATGGCCTCGGCGAGAGGATCCTGCGCCCGGGCCTTCGCGGCCAGATCGACCGCGGGCCGAATCGCGTCGACCAGCACCGGGAGATGGCCGGGAAGCACCGCCTTGGTCCGCATGACGTCGATCGTCGCCTTCACCGCCCCGCATTCGGAATGGCCGAGGACCAGGATCAACGGGGCGCCCAGGACGGACACGCCGTATTCGAGGCTGGCGAGGCCGTCGGTGTTGACGAAGTTGCCGGCGACGCGGACGACGAACAGGTCGCCCGGTCCCTGGTCGAAGATGAAGTCCGGGGCGACCCGGGCATCGGCGCAGCCGACGATGCAGGCGATCGGATGCTGAGCCGCGGCCCGCGCCGCGCGACCGGCCGAAAAATCCCTGTTGGCGGGCGCGTTGGCCGCGTAGCGGCCGTTGCCGTCGAGCAGCCGAGCCAGAGCCTCCTCGGGCGTGATGGCCTTCGACCGAGCCCCGTCGGAGGCCGCTTCGGCGCGAAACGGCGGTGCGGACGCGCCGGCCAGGGTGCCGACGGCGACGGCCGTCAACAGGCCGCGCCGTGAGAGTCGCCGTGAGAGGGAGGGTCGATGCAGATCGCACACGCTTGGCGGTCCCCTTCGTCGTCCTTGCCGGCCGAGCCCGGCGAGCCGCTCGTCCCGGCAGCAGCGGGCCGAGCAATCCGGATCGTATCCCCTGCGGATCTTCACCGCCGAGTCCAAACTTTGCAGGAAATACTGGACCGAAGGGGCTGCGCCGGGCATCCCGAAGGCATGGATCCGGCTGCTGCGAGGCGCGGATGTTGGACGATCATTTTCGGGGCCGTATCGCTCTGCTTCGGTCCGAGCGCGATTTCCGTCGGGCGGTCGCCGGTTACTGCCAGGGGATGATCGAGCCGTCGCAGATTGTTTGGCCGAGTCACAAGCTGCTCAATCAGATCGGGCGCTACGTGGTCTCGTTCATGCTGATCCACAACGACTACGCGTGGCGCCACCATGGCGGCCCCCGTCCGACCCTGACGGCGCTCCAGGCGATGGTCGGACTGAGCCACCGGCAGACGGCCGGTTTCGTGTCGACCCTGAAGGCCGGGCGGTTCGTCACGGCGGTGGCGGATCCGGATGACGCACGCGTGAAATGCCTGCAGGCCTCGCCGGCCCTGGTGACCGAGATCGGCCGGTCCGGGCGCCTGTTCGTCGTCGCCATGGACGCCGTCGCGGGTCGCGATCCGGGCCGCGCGGCACGACTCGACGGGCCCGGCCGGCTCGGGGAACTCGTCCGCCGGTCGGCGGCCCATGTGCTGCGGCACGGGACGCTCATCGCGCCGTTCCCCCGGGTGCTGCATTTCGCCGGCCGGGATTGCGGCTACCCGCTGCTCGCCGCCCTCGTCGGCGCCCACTACGCCGCCACGATTCCCGGGGCGCCGCCGGCCGCGCCGCTCAGCCTGCGCGGCCTCGCCGAGCGGCTGGACGTGTCCCGGGCGCATGTCGGCAACCTGCTCGCCGAGGCGGAGGCGGCCGGATGGATCCGGATCGCCGACAGCCGCCTGAGCTTTTTCGATCCGACAGTACTGGCGGAATTCGAGGACTGGGCCGCCGGACAGATGCTGTTCTACGACGATCTGGCGGCGGCGGTTCTCGCGGATCCGCCGGCCGGACGGGTTCCGGACTGTGCCTGCACCTCCTGATCCACCGGGTGCGCGGCGCTCGCTTGTGTTCCGGCCGTTCCGGGGATACCTACGGGCTGCACCGCGCCGTGAGACCATCCGGCGTGGGTCGCCGACAGGAGAGACGAGCCTTGGCCAGAGCCGGCTCAGCGCCCGAGATCGCCCGCGCCGCCATGACGGCGCCGCGGTCGCGCGCGCGCCGCGCCGGGCTTGCTCTTCCGCTTCTGCTTACCCGCCCCTGAGGGCCGTCCGGGCGCGCGCCTGGGCCTTCAGGGGAGTTCTTCCATTCGCGAATCCGCCCGCGAGGGCACCACGCCGCGCCGCGCCATCTCGAGCCGGGCGGCCCGCGACAGGGTAATGCCATGACCACGACGAACACCACCTCCGCCCGCGACCGCATCGTGATCTTCGACACCACGCTGCGCGACGGCGAGCAATGCCCCGGCGCCACCATGACCTTCGACGAGAAGCTCGCGGTGGCCGAGTTGCTCGATACGATGGGCGTCGACATCATCGAGGCCGGCTTTCCCATCGCGTCGAACGGCGATTTCGAGGCCGTGTCGGAGATCGCGCGGCGGACCAAGCGCGCCACCATCGCGGGGCTCGCCCGCGCGATTCCCGCCGACATCGCCCGGGCCGGCGAGGCGGTGCGCCATGCCCAGCGGGCGCGGATCCACACCTTCGTGTCGACCTCGCCGATCCACCTCGCGCACCAGATGCGCAAGAGCCAGGACGAGGTCGTCGAGATCATCCTGAAGACCGTGGCCCAGGCCCGCGACCTCGTGGAGGACGTGGAATGGTCGGCCATGGACGCGACGCGCACGCCCCTCGACTATCTGTGCCGCTGCGTCGAGGCGGCGATCAAGGCCGGCGCCACGACGATCAATCTCCCCGACACGGTGGGCTACGCCACGCCCTCCGAGTACCGCGACATGTTCGCGAATGTGCGTGAGCGCGTGCCGAACGCCGACAAGGCGGTGTTCTCGGTCCATTGCCACAACGACCTGGGTCTCGCGATCGCCAACTCCCTGGCGGGCATCGAGGGGGGCGCCCGGCAGGTCGAATGCACGATCAACGGCATCGGGGAGCGGGCCGGCAACGCGGCGCTGGAAGAGATCGTGATGGCCCTGCGCACCCGCGCGGACGTGCTGCCCTACGAGACGGGGGTCGAATCGACCATGCTGACCCGCGCCTCGAAGCTCGTGAGTCACGCCACGAACTTCCCGGTGCAGTTCAACAAGGCGATCGTCGGCCGCAACGCCTTCGCCCACGAGAGCGGCATCCACCAGGACGGCATGCTCAAGAACGCCGAGACCTACGAGATCATGACGCCGGCCTCGGTGGGGCTGACGAAGACCTCCCTGGTAATGGGCAAGCACTCGGGCCGGGCGGCGTTCCGCTCCAAGCTGGAGGATCTCGGCCTGCACCTGTCTGACAACCAGTTCCAGGACGCCTTCGACCGGTTCAAGGCTTTGGCCGACCGCAAGAAGAACGTCTACGACGAGGATATCGAGGCGCTGGTCGACGAGAACCTCGCCACGGCCCACGACCGCATCCGGCTGGTCTCTCTGTCGGTGATCGCCGGCACCCGCGGGCCGCAGCGCGCGACCTTGCGCATCGCCGACGAGGCCGGCACGCGGATCGAGGAGGCGGACGGCAACGGGCCGGTGGATGCGGTCTTCAACGCGATCTCGGCGCTGGTCCCGCATCAGGCGCAGCTGGAACTCTATCAGGTCCATGCCGTGACCGGCGGCACGGATGCCCAGGCCGAGGTCTCGGTGCGCCTGCGGGACGGCGAGCGCAGCGTCACGGCCCGCGGTGCCGATCCCGACACGCTGGTCGCGTCCGCGAAGGCGTATCTCTCGGCGCTGAACAAGCTCTCGGCCCATTCGGTGCGCGTGCATGCACAGCATGCGGCGGCGGAATGAGAAAAAGCTGCGGCGGGGGGTGGACACCCCCCGGCCGCGTTGGTATCAGCCCGTCACCCCGGACGGACTTGGTGGCCACCGGGCGGTCGCAGACGCGATCGGGCGCATAGCTCAGTTGGTAGAGCAGCTGACTCTTAATCAGCGGGTCCTAGGTTCGAACCCTAGTGCGCCCACCAAGACTTAGCCCCTCCCGCGATTAGTGACGGGGCTTCCTACTAAGCACATACTAAGCAGGGCGAGCCGGTAGGCAACTCGTCGCTGAGCGCTCCCCATCGATGCCTTCCGAACCGATCGCGCCGGTCCGCGGCCGACAGGTCGCCGCCCTCCGCTCTTGCCTGCTCTATCCGCAGGGACTGCGGCACGAGGCCTATGCGTCAGTGATGCCGATCCTTCGGAAGCTCGGGCTCGTCGTGTCTCGGCCCGCGCGCGGACCAGGGCGCAAGGTCCCAGCGTGGTTCATCACCGAAGCCGGCCGCGAGCACCTCGCCGAGATTGATGCGGCTAAGCGTAGGGCGCGCACGGCGCGGCCTCGATCCCTGGCGCGGGTTGGAGCAGAAGGCCCGCCCGTTTGCCAACCTGAGGTCTGCGATGAAGGAAACTATCGGTATCCGCTTTAACATCTACACGTCCGCTGACGGCTCCGGCGTTGCCGAGATCAACCCGCACCAGGTTCGGTTCATCGAGTCCGGCCCGAAGGCCACGACGGTCGTCCATTTCAGCGCGGATCATTCCATCGTCATCGCTGTGCCGCTGCGCGAGGTCAGCGAGCACTTCAAGCACGTGTTCGGATCGCAAGTGAAGGTCTGGGGGCCGGACGTCTGAGCACGAAAAAGCCCCGCGCGGCGGTGCCGGCGGGGCTCAAGGCCAAGTTGAATGTACGGTATCTGACATTAAGCCCGTATTGCCGTTGCAATAGAGACAAATGATGTGACGGCCGGGCAACGCGGCCCGTCACGTGTCATTTTAATCGCCCCGGCCAATAGACACTTACCTGAGGTTGCGTTAGGAGAACCTAGTGGAGGCTAGGATGAGCAATATTGCGGCAGAGATTGTAAAAGCGGTAGATGTCCTAAAGCAACTGATTGGTCGCGCAGGACTTAACACCGATTTCTATATCGAATTTAACGATCACGCTTCTGGAAAAGGGCTGCACACCTTCTTGATTGAGGGGCTACAGATCTCGGCAGATCCTGCGGTGTGGCCTCAGATAATTCCTGAGTACCGATTGATCTCGCGAGACGAGGTAATCGTCGGAAGCGTCAAGCTTCGGTGGCCGATACAGAGCACGTTTCAGGTCGCAGAGATGCCGTAATGCGGAGACGAAAAAACCGCCGCGGCCGGAGCCGGGCGGTTCAAGGTGGGTCGTGCTGAGGATCAGAGGCCCGTCTACGCACGGCCGGCCCGGGCGGTTCCGGTCAGACCCGCGGTTCGCGGTCGAGCCAGGGGACTGAAACGTCAGGGCAGAGCCGTCCGGCCAGGGCAGGCGGTGGGCCAGTAGACCTGAGCGCCGCTTTCTGCGTAAGGTGTCCGCGAGGTTGATGACCGGTTCATAATAACGTTTCAGGACCCGGGGGCGGTACCCGGCGCCTCCACCAGAAGCATCCTGCCCCGGATACCGCACGGGGGTGAGGGCGAGCGTCCGGCGTTGCGGACAGCGCGCTGCCAGGGTGCTTCTGCTGGGGGCGAAACAGGTTCGACTGGACGGTAAAGGGATCGCGAGTTCTGCCCTGCCTCGGCAGGGTAAGATGCGGCTTTCGGTAAGGACTCGACCGGTTCGGCGCGGGTAACCCTCGTTCCGAGCACCTGACCAAAACTCTAAATGCCAACGACAACGTCGGCATGGAGATGCGCCTCGCGGCGTAATCTTCCGGGGCGTGGGCACGCCTAGCAACAGAACCCGAGGCTTCGGCCTCGGGGCCCGCTAATTCTCTTCCAGGAACGACGATCGGCCCTGCGGCTGAAGCCAGGGCGGGGCCTCGGGCATTGGCGACCGAATGTCGGCCAGGCGGCGGTCGCTGCTCATCCACGGCCCATCCGGCGACCAAGAAGCCGATGCCCATACCACCAGGGGCCCGCCGGAATGGATCCGGATCTTCAGCCCCGAGGCTCTGCGTCCGGGCAGCGACGTGAAGCGCGTCGCACGTGTGGTTTGGCATGATCTGGATGACGGGCTTCGGGTCGGGCTTGGTGACGCGGATCGGCCCGGCGATCCGGATCGCGACCGCCATCGATCAGCCCGCCCCGTTCCCCTAGCCCTCTGGCACGACGCCATCGGCTACCCTCTTCAGGATCACGTGCAGCACCGCGGCGATCGCCGAGAGCAGTGTCCCGGGCCGAACAATCGGGCTTCCTGGCGGCGAAGGACGACGAGCGGTCAGCCATTCGGAAGCCGCCGCCATGTCGACCGCGGCAGGTTGGCGAGGAGGGCGGGGAGGGGCCCGATCTAGCAGTGCGTGATGATGCCGTTCGTCACGACGAGCGTGGAGAGGCTGACCGTTCCGGCTGCGCATGAAACACCGGCCGCGGTCGATGTGTTGTATGCCGGTGCGGTGACGGCCCCGGCGGTCGTCAAAGGCGAGCTAATTTGCACAGTTGAAGCCACGAGTTCCAGCTGCTTGAGAGCGCTGTTCGCGTCATTGGCCGACGTGATCGAAGAGCCACCGGCAAGGCTCACGGGCCCCCGCATCAGCAGGTTGGTATCGGCCGCAGCCTGTATCCGGGTCGTCTTGCCATATCCGAGCATCAACTGATCCGAGGTGTCTTTTCCGATCAGGTTAAGATCGGCTGTGTTGGCATTGTTGCGCCACGCTATGGAGTGAGCGCTAGCAAAATGCAGCGCAGCGGATCGCGCGATCATCGCGCCCATATCGATGCCAAAAATCTTTGTGCCACCGAGATAAATGCCGGATCCACCGGAGTTCGTCAGATCTTCGTAGGTGTTCGTCGCTACGGTGCCGTTATATATGCTGATGCCGCGACGAAGCTTGAACTGACCCTGCGCCAAGTTGATCAGCAGGCCCGAGCCGAGCGCTTTCGAACCATTGCCCGAGACGTAGATCCCCGCACCGACTGCACCGCTCTCGCCACCCGGCCCGCGCACTCCATAATCCATATTGTTGTTGTTGACGTCGACCTCCAGGCCAATGCTGTCATGTGCGCCAACGCCGGGGTCAATACCGAGGATGGTATTGAAGGCATAGGCCGGACCGGAGCCGACGCGCTGCTTCATCGCGAAAGTGCCGCATACCTTGCTCACGAAGTAGCTATCGGGCGGATGTGTATGTGTTCCTCCTTTGGTGGCGTAACAGTTCCAAAGGTGCATCATTTCCATTTTGTTCTCGAAGGCCGAATATGCCTCCCCGTAGGATGAAGATTGATTGATTCCGGCCGGGTTATCGATCGGGTCGACGGCAAGAGATTGCGTACCGTTCAGACGCTGAGCGCCGATCTCCAGGTTCTTGAAGGCGCCGGACGGAGACTTGGAGGTATCGAGTCCGAGGGCAGGCACGGCGAGAAGGCTGGACGCCGCGAGCGCGATGAACAGACGACGGATCATGTGGTGGTCCCTGTCCGAGAGAGGCCGTACCCATTTACGGCATCGCCGACCCGGTACCATGACCCCGGAGCCAAGCCAGCCGGCGCGATTGGCCATGCCTCAGCCCACAGGCTCACGGGCGCGGACATCGGCCCGGCCATCTCGGAAAGCGAGACGTCTCTTTTCGACACACCGAGGACCGGCCGAATTGCGGCGCCGAGCCCGGATGGTCCCGGTTCGCCCCTTGCCCCGGAAGGCCGGTTTAGGCCGTGACAGGCGCGAACGGCCGAGGCTTGGCCGTCAGGTCAGCGCCTGGGGGTGCGGTGACGGCGTCCCAACATAGCCCTGAGGCCTCAGGGGGCAGCCGGTATGCGCGCGGCGGTGCTGTAGCTTCAAACGACCGGTACCGGTGTAGCTCCCGGCGACGATCACTTGGCCATGGCAGGCCGGGCATCGCTTCGGGGTCATCGTGTACAATCCGCGTGCCTCCGCGAGGCTAACCGGCGTCCACGCCTCGCCCACCTTCACCTCACAGATCTGCTGGTCAGCAGCGGGGATAGCACCCACCGCTATCGACCGAGCGATGGGCCGCCCGATGTCCCCCCGGTGCCGGGCGGCCCGCTGGTGGGCGTGCCGCCGATGTTCACATCTGGCGTCGTGCCCGGCACCGAGGAGTTGCTGGGATTGGCTTCGTTCCCCCGTGTGATCGGGCTGGGGCCCAGATCCCGGGTGCCGGGGGGGACGCCGCCGACCGTCGCGGGTGGGGCGACACCGGTGTTCCCGGCGCCTCCTGTGACCACCTGGGCAACGGCAGGGCCGGCCAGAACGATGCTCAGGACGCCGGCGAAGGCCATGGTGGTGCGGGTCATACAAGTGTCCGTGCTGCGTGCTGCGGCACAGGAACGGCCCAGATGTCCCGAAGTTCGAGGGGACCGTGCACTTGGGCCCGGAGGCAGCCCGATCAGGGGCGCCGTCCGGGTCCCGCGGATCCGGATGTGGTCCGGACCCGGGCTGATCTGCCGGCCGATGCGGCCGGTGTCCATCGCGTGACATCATCTCTCTCCGGAGGGCGGAGAGAGGCTGCATCGCAGGGCGTATCGGTGCGGACCGCCGACGCGGCGGCGTCAGGCTGAGGGGCACCAGCGCGATCCGCGCCCATACGCGGAAGTCGAGACGAACCTCCCGCCCAACGGGTGGGTGCCATCGCAGATCCGGATCCCTATTCCGCCGCCGAGGCCATGGCATCGGCACCATCGTCGGCGCCGAAGCGCGCGATGCTGCTCTCGAGCCGCAGCGCCGCGTTGATCAGGGCCATGTGGGAGAAGCCCTGCGGCATGTTCCCGCGCTGCGCCCCGGTGGCCGGATCGATCTCCTCCGCGAGCAGCCCGACATCGTTGGCCCGGGCGATCAGCCGCTCGAAAGCGGCCTTGGCCTCGGCCGCCCGTCCGCCGAGAGCGAGACAGCCGACCCGCCAGAAGGCGCAGGCCGTGAAGGTGCCCTCGTCCCCCTCCAGGCCGTCCTCCATGCGGTAGCGATAGATCAGGTCGCCGACACCGAGCTCCCGCTCGACCGCCGCGAGGGTCGCCCGCATGCGCGGCTCCGTCGGATCGAGGGCGCCGAACAGGGCCGCGCGCAACACCGCGGCATCGAGATGATGCGAGCCGTAGGCGCCGACATAAGCCTGCTTCTCCGCGTTCCAGCCCTGTTCGAGATACTCCGCCCGGATCTCGGCTGCGATCCGCTCCCATTCGGCAATCGTCTCCGCGGCCACGCCCGCGATGTTGCGGGCGATCCGGGCAGCGTCCCTCAGGGCCACCCAGATCATCGCCTTGGTGTGGACCTGCTGGCGCGGCCCGGTGCGCAGCTCCCAGATGCCGTGATCCGCATCGTGGCGGTGACGGATGGCGCGGGCGGTGAGGTTGTGCAGCACCTCCGGCAGGCGGTCGTTGACCTTCTCGGGCGGGTCGTAGTCCACCGCCTCAAGGAAGATGCACAGCGCCCGGAGCAACTCGCCGTAGATGTCGTGCTGGTCCTGAGCCTCGGCGACGTTGCCGATCACCACCGGCCGCACGCCGTTCCAGCCCGCGAGATGGCTCAGCTCCTCCTCCGGCGGCATGCCGTCGGCGATGCCGTACATCAGCCGGGTCTCCCGCCCGTAGGTGCCGTCGCGCTCGCGCAGGAAGCGCAGGAATTCGGACGCCTCGCGGACGTAGCCCAGCATCACGAAGGCGGTGACCGTGAAGGCAGCGTCCCGCATCCAGGTGAACCGGTAGTCGTAGTTGCGGTTGCCCGGCACCGCCTCGGGCAGACCGGCGGTGGCCGCGGCCACGATCCCGCCCGAGGGCGAGTAGGTCAGCAGCTTCAGGCACAGGGCGGACCGCATCACCGCCTCCCGGTAGGCGCCGCGATAGGTGCTGCGGGCGCACCAGCGACGCCAGTAATCGGCGGTGGTCTCCAGACGGCGTCGGGCGCCGGCGTAATCCTCGATGCAGGCCTCGTCCTGATCCTCGCCATGGGTCAGGACCAGATAGGCGGTCTCTCCGGCCGACAGGCTGAACCGCACTTCGGCGGCATCCCCGTCGAGGGTGGGACAGGGCTGCGCGTTGACGCGCAGACGCCAGTCTCCGGCCTCGAACAGGACGGATCCGCCCGCCATCAGGGGCGTGCAGGGGCGTCGCGCGTAATCGAAGGTCGGCCGCACCCGGAACGCGCCCGTCACCCGGCCCTGCTCGCAAGTGAGCAGCCGGATCAGCCGGCTCTCGCTCTCGCCGTCCGGGCCCTCGTCGGGCTCCGGGCTCGGCGGGTTGACCGGCATCAGGTCGACGAGGCGCGCCCGGCCGGTCGCCGTCGTGAAGGTCGTCTCCAGGATGTTGGTGTCGGGCAGGTAGCGGCGCACGGCCTCGGTCGGCCCGTCGAAGGCGACGCTGCACGAGCCACCCGTGTCGTCGTCGAGGAGCTTCACGAACAGGGCCGGCGAATCGTGACGTGGCCAGCACAGCCAGTCGATCGATCCGTCGCGGGCGATCAGCGCGCAGGAATGGGTGTCACCGATGAGGGCGTAATCGCTGATGGGCTTCGACACAGGGCTTCCGGCTGGCGGCACCCGGTCCGCCGGGCAGTACAGAGTCCTGAGGTAGCCGGAGTACGCCGGGCGGGGAGTCCCGCTCGACGATTCGCCGCACGAGCGATCAGGCCGCCGGCCGGGGCAGCATCCGGTCGCTGATAATCCGGCGCTGGATCTCGCTCGTGCCCTCGAAGATCGTGGTCAGCCGCGCGTCGCGCCAGTAGCGCTCGACCCGACGCTCGGTGGTGTAGCCGTTGCCGCCATGCAGCTGCATCGCCTGGTTGGTGACCCGCACCGCCATCTCGGTGGCCAGGAGCTTCACCATCGCCGACTCGCTCTCGGCGGCCTCGCCCTGGTCGAGGAGGTGGGCGACCTGATGCCAGAAGGCTCGCGCCTGCGCGACCTCGGCCGCCATGTCGGCAAGGGCGAAGCGCAGCGCCTGGAAATCGCCGATCGGGTGGCCGAACTGGACCCGCTCCTGAAGATAGCTCTGGCAATCCTCGACTGCCGCCCGCGCGACGCCGACGGCCCGGGCCGCCGTGTGGACCCGGGCGATGTTGAGGCCGCGCTGCACCGCGGCGAACCCGCCGGAATCCGCGTCCGCTCCCTGGTCGCCGTAGAGTCCGGTGAGCCGGTCGCTCTCGGGCACGCACACGTCCTCGAGGGTCAGTTCGAAGGTCTGGAAGCCGTGGTAGCCGATCTTGTCGATCACTCGGCCGGTCACGCCGGGCGGGAAGCTGTCGCGTTCCTTGAGTACCAGAAACGGCTCCAGGCCGGCGGAGCGCGATTCCCCGGGCTCCGGGTCGCGGGTGCGCGCGAGGACCTCGATGAAATCGGCGCCCTTGGCGAAGCCGGCCCAGCGCTTGGTGCCGGTGAGCCGCCAGAGGTCGCCGTCCCGCACCGCCCGGGTCTGCACGCCGGCGAGGTCGGAGCCGGCATTGGGCTCCGACAGGGAGATCGAGCCGATCCAGTGTCCCCGGGCCGAACGGCGAAGCAGCTCCGCCCGGCGCTCCGCGTCGAGGGTCTGGGTGCCCAGGCCCTGGCCGCGCGCCAGGATGCTGCCCACGGAGAGCCACGCCCGCGCCAGTTCCTCCGAGACGAGGCAGTACTCGAACACGCCGAGGCCCAGGCCGCCGTGCTCTGCGGGGATCGTGATGCCGAACCAGCCCTTCGCGGCCATGGCGTCGATGAGCGTACGCGGCATCTCGGCCTTCTGCCGGTCGAGCGTGTCGGCCATCGGCAGCACCGTGTCGCGCGCGAAGGCGCGGGCCTCGGCCTGAAGCGCCGCCCGGGCCTCGGTCCGCCAGGGCGAGGCGAGTTCCGGCGGCTGCGGCGCGATCAGGTCCTTCCGATCCTCGGATCCGGTCATCGTTACCCCCGTATGGTTTGACGCCATGTGGCAACTCAGTTGAGGCCCGTGCGGGAAACACGCGCTTACAAATTGGTTCCGTCGCCCACCTTCGAATAATCGGCGGATCGGGCCATAATAGCCTGATGATGCAGGCCGAACCGCTGACCGATTCCTTCGCGATGAACGCACCCGCAACACCCCACATCCTCGTGGTCGAGGACGATCGAGAGATCTCGGCCCTGATCGCGCGCTACCTGCGCGGCAACGATTGCCGGGTCACGCTGGCGGGTGACGGGGCCGAGATGGACCGGGTCCTTGCGGAAGCGCGGATCGACCTGATCGTCCTCGACCTGATGCTTCCCGGCGAGGACGGACTGAGCCTGTGCAAGCGCCTGCGCGGCACGTCGCAGATCCCGATCCTGATCCTGACGGCGAAATCCGAGGAGGTGGACCGGATCCTCGGCCTGGAGCTCGGCGCCGACGATTACCTCGCCAAGCCGTTCAACCCACGGGAGCTGCTCGCTCGCATCCGCGCGATCCTGCGGCGGGTCGCGGCCGAGGCACCCGACGCGGACGAGCGGCGGCGGCTGCATTTCTCGGGCTGGACGCTCGACGTGTCCCTGCGCCAGGTTCTGTCCCCCGAGGGCGCCCGCATCTCGATCACCGGGGCGGAGTTCGATCTCCTGCACGCCCTTTGCCTCCGGCCCGGGCGGGTTCTGTCGCGGGACCAACTCCTCGACCTCACGCAGGGCCGCTCCGCCGGCCCGTTCGAACGCAGCATCGACGTGCTGATCTCCCGGATCCGTCAGAAGATCGAGCGCGACACACGCAATCCGGAATTCATCCGCACGATCCGATCGGGCGGCTATCTGTTCACGCCGGAGGTCACGCGGTCATGAGCGGTCTGCGCCGTCTTCGCGCGCGGCTGCGTCCGAAGACCATCGCGGGCCAGATCGCGCTGCTCGTGGTCGCCGGCATCGCGGTCGCCCATGTGGTCGCCACCGCGGCATTCCTGATTCTGCACGAATCGCAGAACCCCGACACGCTGCCGGGTGTGGCCGCGAGCCGCCTCGGAGTGCTGGTGAGACTGCTGGACGCCGCCGATCCGGCGGCGCGGCCGGCCCTGCTTGCGAGCGGTCGCAGCCTGCCGCTGATCCATGTCGAGCCCTGGGACGGCACCGTATTGCCGGGGGCGACGTCGCCGCCCGACCTGCCGGTGATCCGGCGGCTGCGCAACGGCGCCGGCCGGCCGGTGACGATCACCGACCTCTCCGCGGCCGATCCGGACGGGGAGCGGTCGGACGCGCGGCTGCATATCGGCATCGTCACGCCGGCGGGCGCGCGGCTCCAGGCGACGCTGCCGAACGATCCCCTCCGGGGGCCCCGCCAGGGTGCGCTGATCTTCACCGTCGTCTTCCTGGCGCTGACCCTGGCGCTGCTCTGCGTCTGGGCCACCCGCGCCCTCACGGCGCCGCTGAAGCGGCTCGCCGGTGCCGCCGAGGCGTTCGGCGCCCGCGACGACCACGTGGCGCTGCCGGAGGCGGGCCCGCGCGAGGTGCTCGCCGTATCCCGGGCGCTGGATCGGATGCGGTCGCGGGTGCGCCGCCTGATCGACGACCGGACGCAGATGCTGGCGGCGATCAGCCATGACCTGCGCACGCCGATCACCCGGCTCCGCCTGCGCGCCGAGTTCATCGAGGACGAGCACGCCCGCGCCTCCACCCTGCGCGACCTCGACCAGATGAACGGCCTCGTCGAGGCGGCGCTCTCCTTCGTGCGCGACGGCCAGATCCGGGATGCGAACAGCCACAGCCTCGTGGACCTCGCATCGGTGGTCCAGACGGTCTGCGACGACTTCTCGGATTTCGGATCCCCGGTCAGCGTCAGCCGCAGCCGGCACGTCCTGGTCCAAGGAAGGCCCGAGGAACTCCAGCGGGCGGTGACCAACCTCGTGGACAACGCCGTGAAGTACGGCGGCCGCGCCGAAGTCCAGATGGAAGCGTCCGAGCGCGGTGTCCGGGTCTGCATCCTGGATTCGGGCCCCGGGATTCCCGAGGCGGAGCGCGAGGCCATGCTCCAGCCCTTCGTGCGCGGCGACCGGGCCCGCAATCTCAACGAGGCCAGCGGCTTCGGACTCGGCCTGTCGATCGTGCAGGCGATCGTCGAGGCCCATAACGGGCGCCTGCAGCTGGAAAATCGCCCCGGGGGCGGGCTCTGCGCCGCGATCGAACTGCCCCTGGCCGCACAGGCCTTCGCGGGGCGCGCGGCGCAGAAGCCCGTGCCGCGTCCGGCCGAGGCGGCCTGAGGCCGCCTCGGGTCTCGTCCGGTCTACGCGGCCCGCACGTTGCGCAGGAACTGCGCCACCTCGGCGCGGAGCTGCTCCGAGCGCGTCGCCAGGGCATCGGACGCCTGAGCAACCGAAGCCGCGGCCTGACCCGCATCGCCCGCGACCCGGGCGACCTCGGCGATCTCGACGGTCATCGTGCCGGTGCCGGCGGACGCCTGGCCCATGCTGCGGACGATGTCCTGCGTGGTGACGCCCTGCTGATCCACGGCGGCCGCGATGCTGGTCGACACGTGATTCATCGCCTCGATCTGAGCCGTGACTCCCTGGATCGCACCGGCCGCATCGCCGGTGACGGTCTGGATCGCCGCGACCTGCCGGCTGATCTCCTCGGTGGCCCGGCTGGTCTGGGCGGCGAGTTCCTTGACCTCGGAGGCGACCACCGCGAAGCCGCGCCCGGCCTCGCCGGCCCGGGCCGCCTCGATCGTGGCGTTCAGGGCCAGCAGATTGGTCTGACCGGCAATCGTCGAGACCATCCCGACGACGTCGCCGATCCGCGTCGCTGCGGCGGCCAGCTCCGTCATGGTCTGCTCGGCCCGACGCGCCTCACCGACGGCCGTCGCCGACATCCCGGCCGCCTGCTCGACCTGGCGGCCGATCTCCTGCACGGTGGCGCCGAGTTCCTCGGCCGCGGCCGCAACGGTGTTGACGTTCTCGGAGGTCTGCTGGGCGGCACTGGCGACGCTGGTCGAGCGTTCGGACGTGCCCGCGACCGCACTCCGCATGGTACCCGAGGCTCCCTGAAGCTCCGTGACGGCCCCCGTCAGACCCTCGACGATGGCCCCGACCGAGCGTTCGAAGCCGTCGGCGAGGTCTTTCAGCATGGCGCGGCGGCTCTGCTCCTCGCGCAGACGCGCGGCCTCGGTCGTCTGAAGCTGCTGGGCGGCATCCTCAAGCGACATGTCGCGGATGGTGACGACCGCGCGGGCGATGTCGCCGATCTCGTCCCGCCTCTTGCTGCCGGGAACGTCGGTCAGGGCCTGGCGGTCGGCGAGGGCCTTCAACGCGCGGGTCAGGGCTCCCAGCGGCGACACGATCGAGCGCGCGAGCAGCAGGCCGAGCACCGCCGTGACGGCCAGGACGATGAGACCGGTCAGGATCAGCGTCCGAGACAGGGCCTGCACGGCATTGATCGCCTCCGCCTGGGTCTGCTCAGCCAGCACGGTCCAGGGCGCGCCGAGGACCGTCACCGGCGAGGCGGCCGCCATGTGTGCGCCGTTCTCGGCCGTGAAATCGACCGGACCGCCGACCTTGATCCGGTCGGCGGCCAGGCCGATTCCGGCGAGGCCTGCACCCGCATGCAGAGCCGGGTTCAGCGGTGGATTGCTGCGCAACAGGCCGTCTGTCCCGACCGCCAGGATCTGCCCGGTCTCGCCGAGACCGGTCCGCTTGGACAGCGTTTGATCGAACAGGGTCGGCGTGACCCGCATGACGATGTAGCCGGTCCGCTCGGCCGCCTGCGCCGTGCCCATGGCGACGTTCGCCCGCTTGGTCATGACACGGCCGATGAAGGCAGCCGGGGTCCCATCCACCGGGTAGGCGGCGAAATCCTCGAAGAGAACCGCGCCCGGATCGGCGGACTTGAGACGCTCGACGAGCCGCGCGAGCGCCGAGCCCGCCAAGCCATCCTCCGAGACCGATTTGGCGAAATCGGCGCCCTTGGTCGTGGTGTAGACGATCCGGCCGTTGTTATCGACGAACATCAGGTCGGCGTAGCCGGGCTGGGCCACGAGCTTGTGGGCCACTTCCTGGACCTTGACGTGGCGCCGGGCATACATCGACGTCATGCCGCTGCCGTCGAGGGCGATCCGCGCCTCAGCCGTCTGAGGCGCTTGGAACGCCTCGATGACGCTCGCGGTGTCGGGCTTCGCAGGGTCGAGATTCTCGATCAGGTCCGTGAAATTCGAGACGATCTGCGGATGGGTCGCCACCGCCTGGAAGTCCGCCTGCATCCGGTCCGCCACCAGCTCGATCGCGTCCCGCCGCGCCGCCGCGGCGAGTTCGAGGCGCTCGTGCGCCGCGGTGATCAAGCCCGACCGCGCCGAGTACCAGCTGAATCCACCCATGGCGGTGGCGCTCAGAAGCGCGAGGCCGACGGTCGTCGCGGGAAGGCGCGTGCTCAGCCGCGAAAGCGTTTTCATGATGACCCTGAACTATTGAATGACGGCGATCCAACCAGTCCAATGGCCCGACTCTTATAAAAATCTCGTAAACATCGATGCAGCGCGCGGATATCGAGCACTGGCACTATACAACCTGAAAGAACGTGCTCTGCCAAGAATTCAAGTTGTGGACGGGCCCCCTTCGGTTTTCGATAGTCACCCGCCCTGCGGCCATGGCGGAGGGTCTGCAGCATTGCGGACCCGGCCGGCGCGCGTGCTGGCTCTCCTGCTCCCGGAATCTCGGATCATCACGGTCATGTCCACGGACCGTCCTCGAAAGCACTCCGCCATCTGACGGTGACCCGGTGCCGGTCGGGCTCCGAACCCAAGGCGTGGATGCGCACGGGCCGGCGGTGATCCGATGCGCGACGGTTGGGCCGCCGCTGGGGGCAGGCGAACGAACGGTTTGCGACTGTCGAAAGGCAACAGTCCACCGCCCTGCGCGGCCGGACGCGCGATCTGGATCCCCGAGACCGCGCCGCGATCTGGCCCGCCGCGCGGGCCTTCGGCCGCTCGTGAGCCCGCCATCTCGGGCTGTGATGCAGCATCCGCCGACGATGCAGCCGATATCCGGAGGTTGGACAAGTCGGGTGCTGCCGCGCGACCCTTGGCGGCGGTAAGTTCGGTCGCATCTGCCGCGTCGGCGGAGGCACGGTATGTTCATCAATAGCGACGCCCTCGCCGGCGTCCTGCGACTCCTCTGGATCGCGATCGTCCTGCTTGGGGGTGTGATCGTCGCGCATCTCGTCTGGGTCAGCCGTGTCGCGCGCTGTCGGGCATTGGCGTCCATGCCGCTGCCGACGAAGATCGCGATCGTGGGCGCGGCCTTCGCGACGCCCGTCGTCGGCTTCTATGCCGTCGAGATCGCGTCTTGGCACCGGCGGCAGGCGGCGCGGCCGCGCTTCCGCGTCCCGCGACACATCGCGGTCGCCGCTTTGCTCACGCTGGCGCTGGCCGCGGCCGGCACCCTCTTGGTGGAAGGGCGGGCGGTGCCGGAGGACCGATCCTGGTGGCGTGCGGCAGGTCGTTTCGAGGCACAGGTCTGCGTGCTGCTGATCGGGCAGGTGTTGGTGTTCATGATCCTGCGCGTGTTTCTGACGGCCCGACGTCCAGCGCTGCTGTGGATCGCCTACGTCCTCTCGGCCGCGATCCTCGCTGTCCTGCTCGTCTGAACTTGTCTTCGAGGGCGGCCGGGTACACGTCGATCCCTGAGACCTGATCGTTGGGCGTGTGCCAGGGCGTCCATCGCGCGCAGGATCCGTTTCCAGCCCGGGATGCGGTCTCGCAACCGCCATCGGCGGCCGGTTATGAACCCGATGGCCGAGGCTCTGCGGAGCGCGGGTGCGCCGAGACGGCGATGGTGAAGGCGATGGTGACGGCGATGGAGACGGGATGAGCAGCGAAGTCAGCCTCCACGCGGCGCGCAGCATTGCGCTGATCGGCGCGCCGATCGAAGTCGGAACCAGCGAGCCCGGCGCCCTCATGGGACCTGCGGCCCTGCGCACGGCCGGGCTCGTCCGCGCGCTCGGCGAACTCGGCCATAGCGTCACGGATCGCGGCGACGTCGCCCCGGAGGGGCCCGCTGGGATGCGCGGGCTCGATGGCGTCGCTGCCTGGACGCGGGCCCTGTCCCGGGTCGTCGAGGGCGCCCTCGATGCCGGGTCGCTTCCGTTGACGGCCGGGGGCGATCACAGCCTGTCCCTGGGCTCCGTCGACGGCGTGTTGCGGCACTGTGCGCGGCATGGCCGATCCGTCTTCGTGCTCTGGCTCGACGCCCATGCCGACTTCAACACGCCGGCGACCTCGCCCTCCGGGAACGTGCACGGCATGCCGCTCGCCGCCCTGTGCGGCGAGCCGGGCTTTCCACGCCTGTTCGCCGAGCCGGTCCCGCAGCCATTGTCCCCCGCCAACGTCCACCTGTTCGGGCTGCGATCGATCGATGCCGGCGAACGTGCGCTGGTGACGACGCGGCGGGTCGGCATCACCGACATGCGGACGATCGACGAATTCGGCGTGGTCGCGCCGCTCCGGCGGGTGCTCGACCGGGTCGCGGGCCAGGGCGCGCATCTCCATGTCAGCCTCGACATCGACTTCCTCGACCCGTCGATCGCGCCCGGCGTCGGCACCACGGTCCCGGGAGGCGCCACCTTCCGGGAGGCGCATCTCATCATGGAGATGCTTCACGATTCCGGTCTGGTGCAGTCCCTCGACGTGGTCGAGCTCAATCCCTTCCTCGACGAGCGCGGGCGCAGCGCCCGGGTGCTGGTCGAGCTCGTGGCGAGCCTGTTCGGCCGTCGCATTCTCGACCGGCCCACCCTGCCGGTCGAGGCCGCCCCCATCGAGCCGGCCGGGCGCGGCTGATGGACCACCGCCTCCCCACGTCGTCATGCCCCCCCGCGGCGACCGGCGCCCCACCGGCACGCCAGCGCTCGGACGGGCGCGTCCGGCTGCGGGTGGGCCCAACCCACCCGGGCGGCGCGACGCGCATCCTCGATCTCGCCGAATCCGGCCCGTCGCGGCTCCGATTCCCACGGGGAACGGGCGCGCTTGAGACGGTCCTGGTCAACACCGCAGGCGGCGTGGCCTGCGGCGACACCTTCGCCATCGACCTCGCCCTCGATCCGGGCGCCGAACTGGTCCTGACCACCACCGCAGCCGAGAAAATCTACCGATCGGACGGCCCCGTAAGCCATATCGCCAACACCCTGGCTCTCGAGGCCGGCGCGCACCTCGCCTGGCTGCCGCAGGAGACCATCCTGTTCGACCGCGCCCGGGTGCGCCGCCGATTCACGGCCGATCTCGCCGAAGGTGCGGCGCTGATCGCCGTGGAGGTCGTCGCCTTCGGCCGAGCGGCCAGGGGCGAGCGGATCACGGACGGGCTGTTCGCGGATTCCTGGCGCATTCGCCGGGGCGGCCGGCTCGCTTACGCCGACGATCTTCTGCTGGACGGCCCGATCAGCGATCTCCTCGCCCGTCCGGCGGTGGGCGGGGGAGCGCGCGCCTGCGCGACCGTCCTCGACATCGCCCCCGGCGCGGAGGCGCGCCTCGAGGAGGCCCGCGCCCTCCTGGCCGGGGCCGCCGCACCCGGAACAACGGCAGCCGCGAGTGCCTGGAACGGTCACTTGGCGATCCGCGCCCTCGGGGAGGCCGTCGGCCCGTTGCGCGGCCTCATCGCCCGGTTCGTGGCACAGTATCGCGGCGTCGCGATGCCCCGGGTCTGGCAAAGCTGACAGGAACCGCCACGTCGGCGGCTCAGGACCGTTGCCTGCGACGGCCGACCTCTGCTAGAGACGCGCACCCGGAGCTGTCCGCCAAGCTCCGGACCGGATGGCAACGCCGTTCAGGAAGGCCTCGTGGCGGAGTGGTTACGCAGAGGACTGCAAATCCTTGCACCCCGGTTCGATTCCGGGCGAGGCCTCCATCCTTCTTCTTCCTCTCCTGGCTGATCCCGCCGTGATGCTCCGGCGTGAGCGTCGCCGCGCGCTCATGCGCTGTGGACCTGCGTCGTGAAGGTCTCGATGGCCTTCTGCAGGCTGTGCGCCCCGGACGTGACCCGCACGGCGCCGCCGCGCACCTGTCCGGCCTGCGCCTCGTTGGACGCGGCGGCGGCCTGAACACCGGCAACGCTCTCCGAGACCCTGCGGGCGTCCGCGGCCGCGCTGGAGATCGCCCGCGCGATTTCCTGGCTGGCCTGGCCCTGCTGATCGGTGGCCTTCGCAACTTCGGAGGCGATCAGGCTCATGCGGGCGATCGTCTCGCCGATCGTGCCGATCGCGCCGACCGTGCGTCCTGCGGCCCCCTGGATCGCCCCGACCTGCCCGGTGATGCGGTCGGTTGCGAGCGCCGTCTGGCCGGCCAGGGCCTTCACCTCGGCGGCGACCACCGCGAAGCCGCGCCCGGCGACACCGGCCCGGGCGGCCTCGATCGTCGCATTGAGCGCCAGCAGATTGGTCTGCCCGGCCACCTCGCGGATCAACGTGACCACCGTGCCGATCTCCTCGGCCGCTTGCGACAGGCTCATCACCGTCTCCTTCAGGCCCTGCGTGTCGGAGAGGGCGGAGGAAGCAATCTCGCTCGTGTGCCGCACCCGGGCCTCGATCTCCCGGGCCGAGACCGAGAGTTCCTCGGCAGCGCTGGCGATGCTGTCGACCAAACCGGCACTCTGGCTGGAGGCACCCGCCACGATGGCGGCCTCGGACGCCATCGCGCCGGCATTGCCGGTGAGCGTGTCGGCGGCCGCCTGCATCGCCTCGGCCGATCCGGCGAGATCGGCGACCGCGCGGTGCGTCTCGGCCTCGAAGGCATGGGTCGCCGTCGCCAAGGCTTCCGCCCGGATCCGGTCACGATCACGGCGCATCTGCGCCTCCGCGTCCAAATCGCGCTTCTCGATCAGAGCGGTCTGGAACGCCGCGATGGCGGCTGCCATCTCGCCGATCTCGTCGCGACGATGCGTGAACGGGATGACAAGGCCGAGGTCGTTGGCGGCGAGCGCCGTCATGCCATCCTTGAGACGGTGCAGGGGGCGCCGCACCTGGGTGACGATGATCCAGACCGCTGCGAGCAGCCCCAGCACGAGCGCCACCGCCGGCACGACCACGAGGGTGATCCGCGCCCGCCGCCGGTCGACGGCGTCCCCGGCGCGTCGGGCATTCAGGCGGCTCAGCACCTCCCGTCCAAGGGCGCCGATCTCGGCCACCATGCGCTCACGATTCTTCACGGTCGCCTCGTCGGTCGCCTGGATCAAGGCCGCCTTGGGCGACACCGTCAGCCCCAGCTCGGCCGTGTCGGTCTGGTAGGCGATGAATTCCTTCACGAAGAGATCGAAGCGCCGGCGCCGATCCTCGGGAAGCTGATCTTCCATCGCCGCGAGGAAGGGTCCGCGCACCTGCTCCACCGTCGCAAGGGCGTCGTGGAGTGCCGACAGGCGCGTCCGTGCCTCGGCGGTGTCTTCCGCGGTGTAGAGGGCCGTGGCCTGCACCACCGCGTGCTCGATCGCCTGCCCCAGGGCACCGGCCTGCAGCCCGGCATTCCAGATCCTGTCCGTCGCGGCGGCGCGCTCCTGCTCCCAGTTCGACTGCCGGACGGCGAAGGCCGCGATGCCGATCGCCACGAGGGCCAGCAATCCGATCACTGCCGAGAGCTTGAGGCCGAGTGAAATTCGCATGGGAGCCGCGCCGCTTCAGCGAGGGTTACGAAGAAGCGCAGATATACACGAACACTTCCTTTTGAACAGGTAAATATAGCCGGCAAAATCTATTATCTGATATGGCGATCGAGGCCGCGATCTATCAACGAATAGCCAGAGATAGCGGCACGCACTCAGAATGATCGCGCGCATACCGCGTGCTTCCGGACCGGAGGACTGCGAATGCTGGATCTCGCGAGCGCTGGAGCTGCGTATTGGACCGCGTCGGGCCTATGGTCGCCCGCGTGCCGGTGGCGGGCTGCGCGCCCGCCGCGAGACCCGTCAGCGATCCCGCGCGACGGGGGCCGGACTGCCGACCGGCTGAAGGCGGGACTGCTCCTTCATCCGGAGCGCGGCGACGATCTCCCGGCGGAGGTCATCGCGCTGCACGTCGACGAGATCGGGCAGAATATCGGCCTCGTGCTCGTCCAGGGCCGCGATCAGTCGGGGACGGTCGGCGGCCCACTCGAAGGCGACGCGCACCTCGCGCTCCGCATAGGGGTCTTGGGGGTTCAGGCAGTGATGGGTCAGCATGATGGCAACGGCCACGCACCGGGTCGTCCGGGCTGGCGCTCCCGTAGGATCGCGTCGCGACATTCGCATGACCCTGGCGGCGACGGCCGGAGCGAGCGAGCCAAGCCAGCGGCGGGACCCGGCGCATATGTTGCTAAAAAGCCACATAGCGGGCGCTCGACTGCCATCGGTGCAGGCCGCGCCCTGTGACGCAGAGCGCCGTGCCGTGGAATGACCGCGGATCATGCGTCGAGGCCCTTGCGTCCCGCGATCGCGGTGTGTAGAGACCCCCTCGTGATCCCCGATAGCTCAGTTGGTAGAGCAGGCGACTGTTAATCGCCTTGTCGCAGGTTCGAGTCCTGCTCGGGGAGCCATCACTTCTCCCAACATCTTCAGGCGCTTGGAGCAGCCGGGGCGATACCTTCGCGTTACCGCGGATCGAGCCCCTGTTACCGCGGCTTGTTTCAGGCTTGTTCGCGGCCCTTCCGTCGCGCGGCCCGAAGCTCGGCGACGCGGCTCGATTGGACCACGCCTTTGCGGTTGCAGATCATCGTCGTCGACATCTGCGTAGGCGTGGCCGTCCGCATCGCGTCGGCTTTGTCCGCGCCCGCTTCGAAGGCGTTGGATACGGCACCGGCGCGGCTGTCCATGCTGCACAGATCGTCGGGCCAGCCGGCCGCCCGGGCGATCTTGCGGAACGCCTGCGAGAAGTGCGTCGCCGTCCATGGCAACTTGAAGCGCTCGTCGATCACAACAGGCCCGACGCCGCGATTTGGTAGCTCGGCGAGGAACTCGGGATGCGGCCCGTCTTGGTCAGAGTCCTGGGTGAGGAGCTTCCCGTCAGCCACACACCAGAAATCGATGCGCCCCTTGTGGCGCTTCATGCGCTTCAGCCCGCCGGCGCTGCCGCTTCACGATCCTTGGTATAGTGAGCACTACATGGCCACCGCCGACTTCCAGCGGGCGCTCGCGCTCGCCCTGATGCGCGAGGGCGGATAGGTCGATCATCCCGCGGACCCGTGCGGAGCGCCGAACCTCGGGATCTCCCTCGGAACCCTCTCCGGCCGGCTGGGACGAGCGGCACCGACCATCTCGGATCAGCGCATCGCCGAAACCACGAGGCGATAACAGCGCGGAACAGCAGCACGGGCGCGCGCAACGTCATCTCGCAGACGCAGGCCGACCGCACGGCTTCGATGGAGCGCTTGGCCGCGAAGCTCGGCCAGCCCGCCACCACGTCGCCACCCTGGAACGCCTCAACGCCGAACGGAAGAGCAGGATCGAATGCATCGCCTGATCCGTCGGCCGCAAGGTTTGGAGCCTTCTAGGGCCGCCGTAATGAGAGCGGTTAAGAGGCTGCAGCAGTGGCTGACGACGCCGAAGTCCGCTCGCCCGATGCGCGGGGCGGCCCGACACCGGCCGCCCCAAGCGAAGCGGGGACGGCCTCGATCAGCAAAGCCCGGCAGGCCAATGACCGCGCCGCCTGGAGGCTCGTGCTCACATCCGGCCTGCTGACGATCGGCTTCGGTCTCCTCGCTCACGCGGAGTTGCCGGACGACCTCGGCGAAAGCGTCCGGGTTTTCATTCTCTTCGCAGCGGCGATCACTACGGGGACCTGCCGGCCAAACGCCATGCATGCGATCACCGGCAGGGGGGGGGGCGGATCCATCGAACCGCGGGGTTCTGCGCGTCTTCCTTCCGGCAATCGGGCCGGTGGGGACGGAGTTCTTCGGCGGGCTTTGGCGGTTCGGCGGGTTCCAAAACTTCATCGTCGACACCGCGGCCAACTGCTGCTTCATCACTCTGACGGGCGTCGGCTTTATGCCGATGATGAGCACGCCCAACCACTTCGATGAGGGCGTGCCACCGAAGACGCGCATTCTTCTCGGCATCAAGGGAGGGATCGCGCTGAGCCTCGCACCGATACTGGTGCTGACTCTGACACAGTTCGATCTGCGCTGGCTGGTCGAGAAGCTGCGCCCCTGGCTCGACCGGGAGGCATCGATCGAAGGCGGATTACGACCGGCCCCGCCACCGTCTACCTTTCACCAACCCCCAAAGCAGTCACCTCAAACCGCCCGGCTCCGGCCGCGGCGGTTTTTTCGTGCGCCGCGCCAGCAGGAACGTGGCAAGAGCGCAACTTGATCACGCGGCCGTGATCAACGCGCGAATTTGGCCTTACAGCATTAGAGATAAGTCGGTAAATGGTAGGATGGTGGCTGTTTCAGGCGCCAACGACAGCTGATGATCCCCGTCCGCCGCTCGCCTTGCGCGAGCGAGATCTGTAACGCGTCTTAATACTACAACGGTGCTCGCCTTGTCCGTAAGCTTGATCTATCCATATGACTGGCAGGTTCTGGGGCGGCGCCCAGAGTTTATAATAGTGCGCAGGCATTTACAGCAAAACCTGCATTTCACCATTGAGACGATCGATGAAAACGCGTCAAGAAAGCCCATCGCCCCCGCGTACAATGAGCCGACATTCTCCGAAACTAATTTTACCGAGTGCTTGAGCGTTTCCGAAGATCTTGATAAAGGCAAGTACGTATTTTGCATATTTGATAAGCGCTTTAGTACAAAAATTGCCGAAATCGGATTTATAGTCGACGACGTGGATTTGCCGAGCTTGCGATCCAGCCTTGATTGCATTGAAAAGTTGTTTTTGCAGTGCTCACGACTGCGATTTGCAGGAAATGGCCCAGGAAAATCCGGCACCACTTGGGTATATAGGCTTCTTGGCAATCTTCCCGGCTGCCGTGTCGTCGACATGGGCACAGCAAATCTGAGTGGCGTTGACGCACGGGAGCTCCCAAACGTTGGCTATGCGGAAAGCTATCATGGTCATCTGACATACCACCTGAATGTGGTTAGCGATTTGCGGCGACTAAATTTTGTAACGCTTCATGCTTGCAGAGACCTGCGAGACCAAGTCGTATCCGAATATTTTCACAAGTTTTCTATGATGCGAGGCAGCCATCGACCCGATCTCGACAACCTGCCAGCGCAAGATATGCTGAAGTTCGACAACATCCATAAATGGTCTTCGTCAATCTACTTAGCCTACGATGCGATCGCCTGGAAAAAGAGCAGCGATTGTGAGGTGGTCCGTTACGAAGATCTCATAGACGATGCGCCCGGAGAATTGCGGCGGGCACTTCAAAAATTTGGCCTCGTTCTAGACGATGCGCTAGCGAGATATATCACAACAAAGAACGATTTTAAGGTTATGACAAGCGGGCGTGATCGCGGCCATGCGGATCCCAACAGCCCTCTCAGAAACGGCGTTGTCGGGGACTGGAAAAATTATCTCTCTGCCGAGACCGCGGATAGAATAGTAGATCATTATCGTTATTATTATGAAGAGTTTGGTTACGCACCATAAGTCCCTCATATGTTTTTCCTGGCCGCCCGGCATTTTGGGCGGCCGTTCCACCCGCTACTGACGCACGACGGGTGCAGATATCCTCGACGGAGCCGGTCAGCAGCCAAGAGAAGTAGCGGCTGGACCGCTTGAGCTTCATGCGGGCGGCGACATCGACCATGACGTTCTGCGCGTGAGAACTGTTCGGAGTCCCCAACTCCTGGCCGATGACGATGAACGTATGTCTGCGCGACATTCGCGCTGTAGCGCGCGGTAGCGGAGGACGGCATCTCGGGCATGCTGTCGATGTTGATCAGCACGGGCCAGCGATGCGTCTGGTCCGTTTCGGGTGTTCCGGCCTGAATCAGCTCAACACGATGCGGACCGGGTGACTCGACCTGACGCGATGCTCCCCGAACGGGCCGGGGAGCATAATACACTGGACCCTCGCCGCTTGTGGCAGATCGATGATCGCACAGGAACGGCATCCCAGCTTACGCATGCAATAGGTCAGGTGACCGGGCCCGCCCTCGATCTCGCACACCTCTGGCGCGTCGTTGCCCGACGCTTTCGTAATCTCACAGGTTCGCCAGGCCGCTTGGATGCCGCTACGTAGACGCAGGCCGAACAACCGACCGTCTTGCTGAGGTGCCGGCAGATCAGGCCCGATCTCATCTTCAATGCGAGCCATGATGCCGTCGAGATCGGCGAGACGAATGACGCTCTGGCGATTCTTACCGCAGAGCACTCGGGACGCACCTACTGCTTCAGCCAAGCGAAAGAAGCGGTCGAGGATGATTGAGCCGATATGCTGCCGCGACGGGATCAACTTAATCAAGGCGCTGTAGACTTGCTCTCCTCGGAGAAGACTACGCGATACCGGGGGTTCAACGGCTTATGAGCTAGGCGTTGGTTGCTTCGGTGGCGCCATTCCCAAGCGTAGCATACTCCGGAGCGCACATTCGATTGCACACACTCCAGCTACGGGCGACGCGGATCGAGGCGCCAATGTCGGCCAGTCGCTCTCCCCTCCAGCTCCCGTTCGCCGCCGCCACCGGGCGCGATCAGATCGAGCGCCTGTCGAAGCACGCCTCGCCTCGCCGTGCCGGTATCTCATCCTGCCCAGATAGGCGGCGATGCAGGCGAACGCGCTGGCCGTCATCGACCAGTTCGGCACCGTCGCACACCGGCTCGGCTGGACGGCGTTGCGCAACTCTCGGCGACAACCTGAACCGCCGCCCGCGCGGAAGTACGGGCACCTTTGCCTCGTTGCGGTCACGCTGCCATCGCCGGCGAAGGAGATCCCGCCGGTGCCGCCGGGCCTCCCCGACACGATTGAGGTCTATCGCGACGCTGCTGGCAACATTGAGTTAGATCACACCTGGACCAATCTGTGACCGTGGCGCTGCCCGCCATCAAGGTCGCCTGCTTCGAATGATCAACCCGCGAGGTCGCTCTTCGTGACCAATCTTGGATCGTGCTGAAGCTTGAGGCGCCACCGAGGCAACGTTTGTCTGAGATCGCTGATTGTTCAGCTCAACCAAACGTCACCGCTTCTCCAGTCGTTTCTCGCCTGCGATGAACACGCGTACCACTTCGCCGGTGGATTGAGTTCGGACGAGGGCCTCCGATCCGTTCTCGACCGGCCACAACTTGATGATGACACCGTGGATATCGCCATTGTCCGAGCGATAATCCTGCCCGACCTCGAGACGTTTTCGCACAATCTCCACAAGCGCCCCCGATGCCGCGATCGTTCGCACCATGCGGAAGACGAATATATGTATCCGTATGTGTCTGCTACGCCCGGGCCGTTATGTCAGGTCATTCCATGCACTCTTTCGACTTCAAAACTCCGTGATCCGGCCTCCTTTGCCGCAGGTCTGATATCGACCGAGGACTGCATCAACTTAGGGATGAGCGACGCAGCGGATTGGCTAATAGTGTATCCCTCAGTCTGAACTACGACGTCTGGCGATTCGGGAGCTTCATAAGGTGCGGAGATGCCGGTGAAATGTGGGATCTCACCGACCCGGGCACGATGATAGAGCCCCTTAGGATCGCGTGCTTCACAGACCTGAATCGGCGTATCAATGAATATCTCAAGAAAAGGTACGTCGCCCGCTATGCTGCGCGCCATAGCGCGCTCTCGGCGAAAAGGGGAGATCAGTGAAACAATCACTACCAGTCCAGCCTCAGCCATGAGGCGTGCGGTCTCGGCGGCGCGGCGAATATTCTCAACGCGGTCAGCGTCTTCGAAGCCCAGGTCGTTGCTGAGACCGTGACGCAAGTTGTCGCCGTCAAGCACCATGGTGTGACGCCCGGCCTCAATAAGCGCGCGGTCTACTGCGTTGGCAATGCTCGACTTCCCTGCGCCAGACAGGCCGGTGAACCAAGCTATCACCGGGCGCTGTGCTAAGGCGCGCCACCGCTGCTCACGAGGTAGCAACGTGTGCCATGTAAGGTTGCGGGGGCCCGCGTCGTCGGAACGCTGAGTCATAGAATTACCGTTCGTACAACCTGAGGGTAGCCTACACACTTCATGCGACGACGAATGTGCTATAATAGGCACTGTGCCACGGATGAATTTTGTCGGTCGGAAGGCGCAAAAAGGCTAAGTTCACGATTGCCGTCTTCACCGTGTCCAGGTCCGACAGATCTGGCTGACCAGCAAGCCGTCGCCCTCTAGGCGCGCGAGCGCGGGGTGGCGTCCGCGGTGTGCTCGCGGCCGGGCAGCCTCGCGCAGTTCGGAGACGGTCGCGGGATCCTTTGCCATCGCGGCGGCCCGTTGCAGCCGGCGTGGCGAGCCCATGAGGCCAGGGCACATGACCAGCACCATTGGATCTCCGTCTGTCGGGGACTCACTGTCGACCAGCCAAAGCGGGCCTCTGATGCTCCATGGCCTTACCTTGCAGCCAGAGGGTCGATGCGCCGCGACGGCTTCGCGAATCGGATCGTACCCCTCGCTCATGAGGCTAGGCTACCGCGGGCAGGAAAGGGCGCGAGACGGCGGGACCGCGAGGGCGAGAAGCCCAGTGTTCGCGCGACAGATTGTTCGCACCAAACGACTGGGTTTTCCTTGCGATTTCGACCGATGTTTTTATTTTCTATCAATTTAGATCTACAGGCTACCGCAATTTTCGAGTCTTGCATTACACTCATTTCGTCGTTTTAGACTGATTGTGCCCGCCGAATAAATCGACCTCACTTCGACCTGTCATTGCCTGACGCTCAACGCCGCAAACGGATTATTCCAGAGGGCCCTAAAAACATCAAGACAAAATCGTTCGAATGCATGACAATATATAGGTAGCAGCAAATATCTTTCTAATACACCAATCATTGCTGTATTCGGAACTCCTGTGATTGAGCGCTGGCGAAACGTCCAAAATTTTCTCTTCGCCAAATGGTTGCGTTGACCTGCTCGGCGCGCTGTTCGGCGGCAAACGGGGCTCACCATGACCGGCCGCCGTAACTCAACCCACGGCAACGCCGTCCTTCCGAACCAATGACATGGCCCCGACTGTCAATCGCCTTGTCGCGGGTTCGAGTCCTGCTCGGGGAGCCATCAGCCCCCATCACAGCCCCGCCTCTCGGATCGCACGGCGTTGAGCGCTGATGCCGATCCATTCTTGCGACCGGATCTCGGGGCCCCTTCGTCAGCAGCCGCTTCAGCCCGTCTGTGCGCCGGCCCAAGATCCCGGTCGTCGATACGGCTGAGACGCGCGCAGCGCTCACGGCGAAATGCTGGTCGCGAGCGCGACCGGACGGTCTCGGGGCGGCCGCGTATGTCGGCGGCCGCGTTCACCCGGAGCGGCACCCGAAATGTCGGCGGGCCGCGGCGGGGACCGAAGGAGGCGCCCTGGCTCTGCCGGGCGTAGAGCGGATCAAGATCGCCGTGCTTGTCTTCGTCGACGGACAGCCCCCCGCGCCGCACCGACCTGACCCGGCCCCTCTCGGCGGGGTAGAGCGGCAGAATCTGCCGCCGGGCCGATCCTGCCGGTCCCCGGCCCGGGAGCGTCGCTGAAATCATTGGGAAAATTCTGGAATGCGCCGTGCCTCCCCGAACCGAAGGCGGTCGCGGAGGCGTAGCATGTCGGCGAATGCGGTTACGGGCAGTTCTCTCCAGCGGGATCTTGTCAGCGCCCTGAGACAGGCGCGTGCGGCGAATACGGCCCGGATCGAGGCCGGCGCCTCGACCACGGCGGGCCAGGATCCGACCACCACCCAGGCTACCGGAAGCACCGGGCAGACGACCGGCACCACATCGACACCGACCCTGTCGAACGATCTGATGGCGTCGCTCCTGCAACTGCAATCCGACTTCAGCCAGATGGGCCTTCAGAGCGGCGTCACCACACCGGCGGACGCCACCGCCAATGCCGACGAAGCCTCCGCGACCGGCACGTCGTCGAGCCCGACCGCGGACGGCGCGGCGCCCGTCCATCACCGTCGCGGCCACCATGGCCATCGGCCGGCGTCGGACGCGACGCAGAGCGGTGCATCCGCGACAACCGGCGCCGCAACGGACGGCGCGTCGTCCACAAGTGCGTCCACCGGTACGACGGCGACCGCCGATGCCGCGTCGGCGACCGGCAGCGGCGACGGCCTGCAATCCTTCCTGCAACAGGTGACGAAGGCGATCGCCGCCTATGCGACGGGCGGCCCGGTGGGCATCGCGGCTGCACTCACCAGCAGCACCCAGGCCTGACCCGGCCGGGATCGCCTGGCGTCTGGAGTGGTCCGCCGGCCTCTGGCATGATCGGGGGAACCGGAGATCGCCATGCCCCTGACCATCCCCGTGATTCTCGGCAGCGTCCGCACCGACCGCATCGGCAACCGCGCCGCGCAGTTCCTGATCGCGCAACTCGAGGCGCGCGGCCACGCCGCCCCGCTGGTGGACCCCGCCGAGCTGAAGCTTCCGCTCCTCGACCGGATGTACAAGGAATATCCGGCCGGCACCGCGCCGGAGCCCCTGCAGCGCCTCGCCGACCTCTTCCGCGGATCGGACGCCTTCCTGGTGGTCACGGCCGAGTACAATCACGGCGTCCCGCCAGCGCTCTCCAACACCCTCGACCATTTCCTGGAAGAGTACTTCTGGCGGCCGTCGGCCATCTGCTGCTACTCGGCCGGTCAGTTCGGCGGCGTCCGGGCGGCAATGGCATTGCGGGCGATGCTTGCCGAAATGGGCATGTCCAGCATCCCCTCGCTCCTGCCGATCCCGCGGCTCCAGAAAGCCATCGACAGCCAGGGCATTCCTGCCGAGCCCTGGATCACGACGGCGGCCAACCGCTTCCTCGACGAACTCGAATGGTACGCCGAGGCCCTGCGGGACCGGCGCCAGCGCGGCACGCCGTACTGAGCGGCAGCCGGCCGCCCCAGCCCCGTCGCGGCGGCGTCTTCGCCCCCTCGCGGGAGACAACGCCCCCGGTGCATCGGAGGTATTCGAACGGCCAAGCGCACCTCGATGCGCGCAATTTTGCGCCATGAAGTGATCGAGACAGCGCTTTCGATTCTCAGGATGCGCAAATACTCGACACACGATTGCAGAACAACTTTGCATGATCTCGCCGACGAAACGGTGAACGCGCCGCGCGCCCGGCGCACGAGACAGTATTGCTCTGTTGCAAAAAGGTGGCTGCACGGTGAGCCGAAGTATGAGAGCTTGGCCGTGTTCCCCAACGCGGACCGATTCCGATGAAGATCGACGAGAGGGCGCTCCTGCAGGAGCGCGTGCGGACGCTTGTCCTGCGCCATGCCCTGGAAGCCGTACTGGACCGTCTTGCATCGGCCGCGCGGGATGCGGGACGGGATGCCGAGGCGGAATTTCTCGGCCTGGAGCAGTCGCTGATCGCGGCCGCCCGCAGCGTCGCCGACCGCGCCAGCGCCCAGAAACTGGCTGTCCTGGTTGCCGTCGAGGACGCGAGCACGACGATCCGGGCCGCCTTCGACAACGCGCACGAGCGCCTCGACGTGCTGCGACCGTCGCATCTCACCCTCGTCGAACCGGAGGCTGCCGTCGCAGCCTAGCAGCCGCGCCGTCCCCCGCAGAGAGCCGGACCGGTCGTCGGGCTCAGGGCTCTCAGCGCGGCCCCGCCTCAGGCAGGGAGCCTTCGGGGTCCAAGGGAATTGGCGCGCGGAATGCCGCGAGACCGGCGGAGAGCCGCGCCAGCGTGGCGAGGCCGAGCGCCAGGAATACGGCCCCGCCGGTCAGAACCACACGCTCGATCCGGTCCGTATTGATGATGTGATCGGGGACCTCGACGCATTGCACGAGGATCTCGGCGACGAGCCCCAGCACCAGCAGGGCGAGTCCGCAATGGTGACAGAGCGCGTCGATCGCCGCCTCGCGATCGGGATCCTCGGTCGGAAGGCCGCCGAGGAGATGGCTCACGCCAGGGCGCTCTTCCAGCACCACGCCCCAACCGATCAGGATCACGCCCATCCCCTCGATCAGATGCCCGGCCTCGTGAATCGTGGCGTGATGCTGAAATCCAGCGCCCCAGAGCAAGATGGCGACCTCGACGAGCGCGAGCGTCAGCGGCAACGCGATCAGCATATTGAACGCAAAGATCGACCAGCGGTTGAGAAGTGATCTTGCCAGCATGGACCGGACGAAAGTCTGAACACGCAGGGGCGCAGAACTCTGGCGCGACTCAGAGCCACTGTCCCTGGACGAAATCAGCAAGAGCGCGTCGCTTCAGCCCCGTCAAGAACTAGCGACTGTTTGGAACGCAGGGGCCGCGATATGGGATTACACGCCCCCCTCTGAGAGACCCTGGGCACCGCGCGGCGCCAGCGGCCGCGCCGCGCACGGCGTCGAATCCCGTTCCCCATTCGGATGCGAGGCACGAAACCATCGGCCCGGCCGGATGGTGCTCGACCGCGGCCCCCGACTTTGCAGCGATACGGGCGGAGGCGTCAGGAAGGCCGCCCGAACGAACGCATCCGATCCGCTCCTGCCCCGGCGCTCACTGCTTGGCGCGATTGATGATCGCCCACAGCACGCGGGCGACGGGCTCGGTGACGGTGCGGCGGTACTTGCGGTGGACCAGCTGACCGTTGTGATAGACGTCCTGCTCCACATAGAGCCGCTCGCCGTCCCAGCGGACGATATTGTCGGACTCGATGGTCTCCTCGACGCCGAGATCGCCTCGGAGAATCGAGTTGCCTGTCTGGGTCAGCATACGCGCGTCCTCGTTCACGCAGTCGGTTCCACCCGGGGAGCGCCACCGCGGCCCTGGCAGCGCGGCTCCCGGCGGCCCCCGACACCGGGCAGCATAGGAGTGCATCGGTGTACACGCCAGCGACCCGGTGGACGCAATCGTCGGACCGTCACCGCACCGGGCGCCAAGCTCCGACGCGCCGGGATCGGTCTCGACGCGCCCCGTGTGCGCTTCGGCACGTTCAGCTCAGCCGTAAGGTGCGATGCTTCACATGCGCTCCGATCCGCATGCACGTTGCAGGCGAGACCGGCGGCGCGACGGAGGCGTCCATGCTCGCTCGCCCGTTCCGCCTGATCGCCCCGGCGCTGGCTGCCCTCGGCCTTGTGGCCCTGCGCCTCGCAAGCCCCTTCATCGGGCCGGCCTCGCCCCCGCAACCCGGCACTTCCGCGGATACGGGGGTCGTGTTCCGGCACTACCTCTGAGGCTCAGCCGCGCCGGCTCAGAACGGCCGGCCCGGGCACCGGGCATGCGGATCCGACTGCGGGTCCGAGGACGATGTCGCCCTGCCGCGGGTTGTTCACCGTGAAGGGAGCCGTCTCCTGAAGACCGATGAAGCCGCGCCCCAGTTGCGGCACGAACAGGTCGCCCCCGAACCGGACGAAGCAGCGGTCGAGGACCGCCTCATAGTCGAAGGTCCGCTGGACAACCGGGCCCGCGCCCGCGCCCGGCATCCCGCAATAGCCCGTGATGTCGATCTGGCCCGGCCGTGACAGCCGCATCGGCAGCGACCGACCGGGCAACAGCGTGGCGGGCGGCCCGCCATCCTGGCGGGCGACCAGGACCAGGTTCGATCGATTGTAGACCCGCCGCAGGCAATCCGCCGACGCGCCGGAGACGCTAGAGACCGTCCCGGCGATGCCGAGCGCGAGTCCGGCCCATGCCCATGCTACACGCTTCGTCACCGCAATTCCTCCGCCGGCCGGGCGCTCGATCGGTCGAGGCCGTCGATCATGCCGCTTGCGACTTGAACAGCGGCCAGCTTGGCCGCGCAAGACGAACGCGGCAAGATCGGCCGCGTTCACGCGCGCCGCGTAAATTACCGCACGCTTGAAAGCTCGCAGGCTCGCCGGTCCCGCGAGGCGCGTCCTCCCGGCTAGCGCCGCTCGTAGAGCAGGCGGGCGCGGATCGTGCCCGGGATGGCGCGGATCTCTGCGAGCAGTGCCTCCGCATCCGCGTCGGTGGCGTCGGTCTCGAGCACAACGTACCCGACCTCGCCGTCGGTCTGGTAGAACTGCGCGGCGATGTTGACCTGCCCGCGGGAGAACACGCCGTTGAGGCGGCCCAGCATGCCGGGCAGGTTGCGCTGGACGTGGATGAAGCGCGTTCCGGTCGGGCGGGCCGGGAGTTGCACCTGCGGGAAGTTCACGGCGCCGATTGTCGAGCCGATATCGGAATAGTCGAGGAGCTTGCGCGCCACTTCGGAGCCGATGCGCTCCTGAGCCTCCTCGGTCGATCCCCCGATATGCGGCGTGAGGATCACGTTCTCGAGTCCCTGGAGGGAGCTGACGAAGGCCTCCGCGTTGGACCCGGGCTCCGCCGGGAAGACGTCGACGGCGGCGCCCTTGAGGTGGCCGTCGCGCAGCGCCGCCGCCAGAGCCTCGAGATCGACCACGGTGCCCCGGGCGTTGTTGATCAGGAAGGATCCGGGCTTCATCGCGCGGATCTCGGCCGCGCCGATCATGTTGGCGGTGGCCTCCGTCTCGGGCACGTGCAGCGAGACCACGTCGCTCTGGCCCAGAAGCTCGTGCAGCGTCTCGGTCGGCTCGGTGTTGCCGTGGCGCAGCTTGTCGGTGTGGTCGTAATACAGAACCCGCATGCCCATGGCTTCGGCGAGCGTGGAGAGCTGCGTGCCGATATTGCCGTAGCCGACGATGCCCAGCGTCTTGCCGCGCACCTCCAGCGAGCCCGCCGCCGATTTGTCCCAGCGGCCGGCATGGGCGCCCACCGAGCGCGGAACGATCCGGCGCAGCAGCATCACGATCTCGCCGATCGTCAGCTCCGCCACCGAGCGCGTGTTCGAGAAGGGGGCGTTGAAGACCGGAATGCCCCGATGCCGGGCGGCCTCCAGATCGACCTGATTGGTGCCGACCGAGAAACAGCCCACCGCCAGGAGCCGGTCCGACGCCGCGAAGGCGGCCGCGTCGAGTTGCGTCCGCGAGCGGATGCCCACCATGTGCACGCCCTGGAGCGCCTCGTGCAGGGCCTCCCGGTCCAGCGCCTTCGGCAGCCTGGTCAGGTTGGTGTAGCCGGCGGCCCGCATCAGTGCCACGGCGCTGTCGTTGATGCCCTCCAGCAGCAAGACCCGGATCTTGTCCTTGGGCAGGGAAAGCTTGTCGGGCGTCATGGGCATGGATCGTCTGGCGGCAGGCCCCCCGGCAGCGGCCGGACGACCTTGGGTTAGAAGCGGCTCCGGATACGAGGGCGCCCTGTGCGTTGCAACATGGCGCGACGCCGGGCAGCCACGCCCGGGGAGCGCTTCAGGGCGCGCAGCGGGGTCGCGCGGCCTCGGCCCGCGCCGAACCGTGCCGAATATTCGGGCAGGTCGACGACGCCCGGCGGGCATCTCCGACGGAACTTGAGGTCGCCTCGCGGCTTGTAGGGCCCTGTACTGTTAACGGCTCGATCTCCGGCAGCGCCGGACAGCGACCTACCATTCGGTCCTCGACGATGCATATCCGCACCGGCTTCTTGATCGCGTTCGACATGTTCGGCCCGACGCCGATGAACCTGCTGCTCAACGTCCGCCCGGAGCTGAGGCGCGACCTTGTGACCCCGGAGGTGATCACCTTCGATCCTCCGGTGGCGGCCCGGCAGCACGTGGACGCCTTCGGCAATGTCTGCACGCGCCTCGTCGCGCCGGGTGGACGGATCACCATGACGGCCGATTTCACGATCGCCGACAGCGGCCGGCCGGACGACCAGGCGCCCGACGCTCGCCAGATCGCCGTGCAGGACTTGCCCGACGACGTCCTGACCTTCCTGTTGGGCTCGCGCTACTGCGACACCGACAAGCTCTCGCAGACGGCTTGGTCGCTGTTCGGCGCCACGCCGGAGGGCTGGGCGCGCGTCCAGGCCATCGTCGATTTCGCCCACAATCGCCTGCGCTTCGACTACCAGCAGGCCGACGCGACCCGCACCGCCTTCGACGGCTACACGCAGCGCGTCGGCGTGTGCCGGGACTTCGCGCATCTGGCGATAACCCTGTGCCGGTGCATGAACATCCCGGCGCGCTACGCCACCGGCTATCTGGGCGACATCGGCGTGCCGAAGGATCCAGCGCCGATGGACTTCTCCGCGTGGTTCGAGGTCTACCTCCACGGGCCCGACGGGCCGCGCTGGTACACGTTCGACGCCCGCCACAACCGGCCCCGGATCGGCCGCATCGTCATGGCCCGCGGCCGCGACGCCACCGACTGCGCCCTCACCACGAGCTTCGGTGCCGCCCAGCTGATCCGCTTCGATGTCCATACCGACGAGGTGCCGGCCGCACCGGATGCGCTGGCCCAGGCCGCCTGAGGCGGCCCCACGCCCTAGACGGTCTCGACGGTCGGGTGCGCAGGGGCGGCGTTGTTCGCGAGGTGCAGGAACGTGGGGTCGAACTCGGCGACTTCGGCGAGCGCGTCCCAGTTCTCGATGGTCAGGATGCCGCCGCCCAGCGTGACGAGCCCGCGGCCCCGGAGCGTCCGCAGAACCCGGTTCAGGTGGACGCTCGTCAGGCCTAGGGAGTCCGCGAGTTCGGACTGCTTGGGCGCCAGCGGACAGCTCAGGCCGCGCGTCAGCCCGACCGCCTTCTGCCGGAGATAGAGCTCGCAGAACATGTGGGCGACGCGACCGAGCGCCTGCCGCCGCCCGAGGCTGGTGATCCGCTCGCGGTAATGCGCGGCGTCGATCAGGCTGTCGCGCCAGAGGGTGGCGGCGAGACCGGGATTCTTGAGGAGAACCGCCCGCAGGTCGTCATGCGCGACCAGCGCCACGACGCAGGACGTCAGCGTGGCGAGGTTGTGATCCATCCGGTGCAGATGGAGGCTCTGCAGGTCCGGAAGGTCGCCCGCGATGTAGAACGACAGGATCTGGCGTCCGCCCTCGGCCAGGGCGGAATAGCGATAGACCCAGCCCTGAAGGACGAGGCAGCTCTGGTTCGGCCTATCGCCGAACCGGACGATGTCGTGGCGCGCGGGCAGGTTCCGGACGGTGTGGGGCAGCGCGAGGAGCGCCTCGCGGTCGGCATCCGCAATCCGCGCGATGCTGTCGAGCTTGCGCGCCAGCATCTCCATCGGGGCGTTGTACCCGTTCGGCATCGGGCGTTCAGGCCTCGGTTCGCGAGGCATGGGGGATGCCGCTGTGCCGCAGACGCGGGGCACGACGGGAGACGAGATCAGGACGCAGCACGCTTCTTCCCTCAAAACACTCCGGATGCGCCGGACAGACACCAGGCCGCGCCCGACGGACCGGTGCCGGCTCTCCTGACCGGCGAATATGCGCCGGGCAAGCGTCCGGCGGCAGACAGACTTGCCACATCCGCAGCCGGCGGCAAGACCGCACGCAAGACCGCACGCAAGACCGCACCTGCGCCGCGGCCATCCGACGCCCGGCGAGGCTAAAACCCTAATCGGTTGAAGTCGCAAGGCCGATGTTGTAAGGGACCCGCGTCCTCCCGGATCCCCTCTCGCGCGCCCGTCTTTCCGGTGCGCCCGCCAGGTTTCCGGCTGGACCGCCCTCGTCATCCGTATCGACGCGTCGGCAAGCCGGGTCCCGCGGGACCGGCCGCCTCTCCCGAAAGACTCCGGGAAGGCCGCGGCGAACGGGGGCGCCTGCAACGCGAGCCGCCGACGCAACGGGCCTCCGATGGAGGCCGTTCAGGAGACAGAATGACCGCAGGTACCGCTCTGGGGCGTGGCCCGAGCCGCGAGGATTTCGCAGCCCTCCTCGAGGAGAGCTTCCTCGAACACGAGATCACCGAAGGCTCCGTCGTCAAGGGTCGCGTCGTCGCGATCGAGAAGGACGTGGCCGTCATCGACATCGGCGCCAAGACGGAAGGCCGTGTCGCGCTGAAGGAATTCACCGGTCCCGGCCGCGAGGGCGAGCTGAAGGTCGGCGACGAGGTCGAGGTCTACGTCGACCGGATCGAGAACGCGCTGGGCGAAGCCGTCATCTCGCGCGACAAGGCCCGCCGCGAGGAGAGCTGGGTCAAGCTCGAGAAGTCGTTCGAGAACAACGACCGCGTCACCGGCACGATCTTCAACCAGGTCAAGGGCGGCTACACCGTCGACCTCGACGGCGCCGTGGCGTTCCTGCCGCGCTCGCAGGTCGACATCCGCCCGGTCCGCGACGTTACCCCGCTGCTGGGCACCCCGCAGCCGTTCCAGATCCTCAAGATGGATCGCCGCCGCGGCAACATCGTCGTGTCGCGCCGGACCGTCCTCGAGGAGAGCCGCGCCGAGCAGCGCTCGGAGCTGGTGGCCAACCTTGAGGAAGGTCAGGTCATCGACGGCGTCGTCAAGAACATCACCGAGTACGGCGCCTTCGTCGATCTCGGCGGGATCGACGGCCTGCTGCACGTCACCGACATGGCGTGGCGCCGCGTGAACCATCCGTCCGAGGTCGTGACCATCGGCCAGACGGTCAAGGTCAAGATCATCAAGATCAACCACGAGACGCACCGCATCTCGCTCGGCATCAAGCAGCTCCTCGCCGATCCGTGGGAGGGCATCGCCGCCCGCTACCCGGAGGGCGCCAAGCTCAAGGGCCGCGTGACCAACATCACCGACTACGGCGCCTTCGTGGAGCTGGAGCCGGGGATCGAGGGCCTGATCCACGTCTCCGAGATGAGCTGGACCAAGAAGAACGTCCATCCGGGCAAGATCGTCTCCACCTCCCAGGAGGTCGAGGTGCAGATCCTGGAGGTCGATCCGGTCAAGCGCCGCATCAGCTTGGGCCTCAAGCAGACCCTGCAGAACCCCTGGGAGGCCTTCGCCGAGAAGCACCCGGTCGGTTCCGAGGTCGAGGGCGAGGTCAAGAACAAGACCGAGTTCGGCCTCTTCATCGGCCTCGAGGGCGACGTCGACGGCATGGTCCATCTGTCGGATCTCGACTGGAACCGTCCCGGCGAGCAGGTCATCGAAGAGTTCAAGAAGGGCGACATGGTCCGCGCCCAGGTTCTCGACGTCGACGTCGAGAAGGAGCGGATCTCCCTGGGCGTGAAGCAGCTCGGCGGTGACCCCTTCGCCGAGGCCGGCGAGATCAAGAAGGGCCAGATCGTCACCTGCGAGGTCGTCGAGGTGAAGGATGCCGGCGTCGAGGTGAAGATCGTCGACACCGACATGCAGACCTTCATCCGCCGCGCCGAGCTGGCCCGCGACCGCGGCGACCAGCGTCCCGAGCGCTTCGCCGCCGGCGAGAAGTTCGACGCCCGCGTCGTCCAGTTCGACCGGAAGGCCCGCCGCGTGCAGGTCTCGATCAAGGCCCTCGAGGTCGCCGAGGAGAAGGAGGCCATGGCCCAGTTCGGCTCCGCCGATTCGGGCGCCTCGCTCGGCGACATCCTCGGCGCCGCCTTCAACAAGAAGCGCTCCGACGACGAGTAAGACGCCGACCCCGCCGCCCGGCCCGTCCGGGCGGCGGATCCCCGGCTTCGACACCCGCGCAGGACCGACGTCCTGCGCGGGTTCTTTTTTGCGCCCAGCAATTCAAGGTTGACGATGGCGGAGCGCCGGCGGGGTCGCCCCGTCCGGAACGACAGGGACGGGCCACCCGGTCATTTTCTTCGCGCGCCCCGTATCCACGCCTGCGGAAAATGCTCTAGAACACCGGCCTCGCCCGGCGCGGACCGAGCGAGCCGAAGGAAACCAAGGACTTGCCCGGCGCGAGCGCGATGCGCCCGCATCCCGTCGAGGGGGCCGGCCGGGGGGCTTTAGGGGAAGCGACAGCATGGCAGCCGATGCCGAACTGCTGATTGACCGGCGGCGCCTGCGTCGCAGGTTGTCCCTCTGGCGCGTGCTCGGCGTCGGCGGCCTCATCGTGGCGGTCGGTGCCCTGGGCTATCGGGCGCGGACGGGCGTCGAAGGCGCGTTCGCGGTGCAGCCGCAGATCGCCCGCATCTCCGTCTCCGGCTTCATCGCCGGGAGCGAGGCCACCGCCAAGCTGATGAAGCGGGTGGGGGACTCGGATGCGGTGAAGGGCGTGATCGTCTCGATCAACTCGCCCGGCGGTACGACCACGGGGTCGGAGGAGATCTTCCGCAACCTCCGGACGCTCGCCGCCAAGAAGCCGATCGTCGCCTTCGTGGACGGCACGGCCGCGTCCGGGGCCTACATCACGGCCATCGCGGCCGATCACATCGTCGCGCGTGAGACCAGCCTGGTCGGATCGATCGGCGTGCTGTTCCAGTATCCCGATTTCTCGGGGCTCTTGGACAAGGTCGGCGTCAAGGTCGAGTCCGTGAAGTCGTCGCCGCTCAAGGCCGAGCCGTCGGGCTTCACACCGACCTCGCCGGAGGCGCGCGCCGCCCTGGCCTCCGTCGTCGGCGACACCTATGCGTGGTTCAAGGGCCTCGTCGCGGAGCGCCGGGGCATGGATCCGGCGCAACTCGGCGCCGTGTCCGACGGCCGGGTGTTCAGCGGTCGCCAGAGTATCCCGCTGAAGCTGGTCGACGAGCTCGGCGGCGAGCGTCAGGCGGTGGCGTGGCTGGAGAGTGCCCGCGGCGTCCAGACGAACCTGCCGATCAAGGATTGGAAGCCCGCGACGGAGAGCCGGTTCACCCTGTGGTCCGCGGCCGGCATCGGCGCCGACCTCCTGGGCCTGGACGGCCTCGCGGCGCGCCTTCGGTCCGTGGGGGCCGAGGCACAGGCCGCCCGGGGTGGGATGCTTGCCCTCTGGCGTCCGGAACCCTGAACCACCGCCACCGCGCAGCCCGCCCCGATCCCGCGAGAAGATTCCACGCCATGATCAAGTCGGAGCTCGTCCTCAGGATCGCCGAGCAGAACCCGCATCTCTACCAGCGTGACGTGGAGATCCTGGTCAACGCGATCCTCGACACCATTTCCGATGCGCTGGCCCGCGGCGACCGGGTGGAACTGCGCGGCTTCGGGGCCTTCTCGGTGAAGCGCCGGGAGGCGCGTCGGGGACGCAACCCGCGCACGGGTGCCGCCGTTGCCGTGTCCGAGAAGGCAATCCCCGTGTTCAAGACCGGCAAGGAGATGCGCCAGCGCCTCAACGCCGCCGGGATCGGCGAGAATGCCTCGGCCGCCGAGTAGGAAGGACCTGTGAGCGCGATGATCCGTTTCCTGAAGAGCCTCGTGCTGCTGCCGATCGCCGCCTTGGTGATCCTGCTGGCGGTGGCCAACCGCGCGCCGGTGCAGCTCTCCTTCGATCCGTTCAACGCCGACGCGCCGGTCTTCAGCGTCGCTCTTCCGCTCTACGCGATCCTGTTCGGCGCCGTGGCCCTCGGCATCGTGGTCGGCGGCATCTTCACGTGGCTCGGCCAGGGCAAGACCCGCGCCCGGGCGCGCTACCATCGCCGCGAGGCCGTCCGGTACGAGCGCGAGGCGACCCGGCTGCGCACCTATGCGCCCGAGAGCGAGACCGCGGGCACCTATACGGTCCCGAATACGGGCCGAACCGCGCTGCCCGCGCCGCGCTGAGCGGTTCCCGTTCGCGGCGCTGAGGCGGAAACCTCAGCGCGCCCGCCGCGCAGCCGCCACGAAGGCCGCGATCTTCGCCGGATCCTTCACCCCCGGCGCCGTCTCGACCCCGGACGAGACATCGACGGCGCCCAGTGCCGTGCGGGCGATGGCATCGGCGACGTTGCCGGCATCGAGGCCGCCCGACAGCATGGTGCCCTCCGGAAGCGTGGCGCCGCGCAGGATCTCCCAGTCGAAGCACCGGCCGTTGCCGCCCGGCAGGGCCGCATCCGGCGGCGCCTTGGCATCCAGCAGGATCCGGTCGGCGACCGCGGCATAGGCCGGCAGGACGGCGAGATCCGCGGACGTGGCGATGCCGAGGGCCTTCATCACCGGCCGGCCAGTACGGGCGCGGATCGCCGCGACGCGCTCCGGGCTCTCGCGCCCATGGAGCTGGATGAGATCCGGATCCACCGCCGCGACGGCCGCGGCGAGCAAAGCGTCGTCCGGATCGACCAGCAGGATCACCCGCTCGGCCCGCCCGCGGGCGAGGGCCGACAGGGCGGCAGCTTGCTCCAGCGCCACGTGCCGGGGACTGCGCGGGAAGTGGACGAGCCCGATCCAGTCCGCCCCGGCGTCCAGAGCGGCGGTGAGAGTCGCTTCGGTGCTGAGCCCGCAGATCTTGATACGGGTCGGGGACGCGGATGAGGCCATGGGCCTCCTATAGCCGATCCAGCGTCGCCGAGCAGGCCCGTGCGACAGGCCCGTTGCTCTAATCCGCCCCCACGCCGACGAACCAGGCATCGCGCGCAGGGCGACACGTGCCGTCGCGCTGCGCGATCATCCCGTAGCCCCGCAGCGCCGCCCGGGATCCCGACGCGCCGAGGCCGCGAGATCCTGCACCACGAGATCCTGCACCACGAGCGCCTTTCCATTCCGGTCTCGCCGGCAACGCCCCGGCCTGACGGCGCAGGACATCGATGGTGAGCCAGGGTGTCCGATGCGCGCGGCCATGAGCCCGGATAGGCGGCAAGGCGCGTTGCATCGTCTTGCGCCGAAGACGCGCCTGTCCGGGCGTTTCAGAGCCCCCCTCAGACCGAGAGCCGCCTAATACAGCGCCGGCACGAAGACGTTGGGGATCGGAAATCCGCTGAAGACCACCTTCCCGTCGACGAGCCGCAGGGGTGGGAGCGCCTTGAGGGGTGTCGCGTCGGCCGGCGCGTCCGGGTTCGGACGCTGGGCCAGCCCCAGCAGGCCGCCGACCAGCTGGCCGACCAGCGCGCCCCGATCCGAGCCGAAGCGCTGGCCGACGATGCTGCCGACCAGCGCGTCGACGCCGGCCGCCCGCAGGTCGATCTGGCCCGCCGGGCGGTGCGCGGCATCGAGGGCGAGGGTGCCCTTCGCCTGAACGCGCTGTGCGCCCTTGGCCAACGACAGGGCCGTCAGGTCCAGGTTGCCGCCGGCTTGGCGCCAGCGCTCCAGCTCGCGCGCCACCGTCCCGGTCCGCAACACGGTGGCCTGCGTCAGGCTCGCATCAAGGGCCAGATCGACCGGATCCCGTGTTCCGGTGAGGGCATCGAGTTGAGGCACCGCCGCCTGATTCAGGCGCAGGCTGAGATCCACCGCACCGTCGGAATCGAAACGGCCGGGGCTCGGCCGGGCGTGCAGTTCGAGGTGCCGGCCCGCAACCGCGATCAGACCGGGCTCTGCCCCCTTCACGGTGACATCGGGATTGTCGACGACCAGAGAGGCGCGGGTGAAGCCATCCGCGGCGCCGTGGAAACTGCCCTGGAGCGCGGACCAGGACGCGTCTCCGGTCAGCGCGCCCTGCTCGACATGGAACGGACCGGCGCTCTCGAACACGACGAGGCGCGGCTGATAGATCTGCGCCACCGCGGTGCTCGGTCCCAGCCGGAAGCGTCCGTCGGCACGGTCGAGCGTGACGGCGCTGCAGCGCAGCTCGAGCCGGAACGGGTAGCCGCCGAGCGAGCGGTCCGCACAGGTCCAGGTGCGCCCGGCCGACGCCTCCCGGGCGATCCAGCCGTCGATCTCGGCGGCCGCGCGCTCACGCATCCACAGCCAGCCGGCCGACCAGCCCGCCACCACGAGGGCGAGGAGAATGTAGGGCAGGAACAGCCCGAGCCGGGATCGCCGCGCGCGCCCCACCGGGGCTGTCTGGTCGGCACCCTCCGGCCGCGTCCGATCCTGCACCATGCGCTCCGCTCCCCGACCCGATCCCCGCAGGGACATCGCGGCCTCGCCTTGAGGCCATGCAAGGGGCGAAACTGGGGCAGAGCCGGCCCGGGTCGACCGCTGCGGACGTGATCCGTCCGCGCGCGTCGCGTTTCCGGTCAGACCTGCGCCGGCTCGACGGTGTCGACCTGCAGATCCTCGACGATCGCCACCCGCTCGACGTCGTTCTCGGCCAGGCGATGCACGTGCATTTCGGTGGCGCCCCGGCGGCGGACACGGTCGAGCCAAGTCCGCCGCAGATGATCGCGCGGACTCTCGCTGGAGCTGGCCACCGAGACCATTTCGGCGATGCCCGCATTGTCCCGGCGGACGGCGATCACCACGGCCTGGGCCATCTCGTCGAGGTCGAAGCCCCCGGCCGGATGAACCCCGACCACGTAGCGGCGGCCGGAACGGCCGCGCCAGGCCGAAAGGGGAAGCGCGGGCGAGCCGCGCAGACCTGCGGTCGTCTTGAGGCGTTCTTCACGCACGTCCTGCCTCCGGGTGCGATCGTCCTTCAGGTCGCGGAGCGCGGCCGACCAGGACAGGGCTCTTCTGTTCGCCATTTGTTCCAACCTAACGCGCGATATCCACAGGCGTCAAGCGCGACGTTCCCAAGGGCAGATGTGGCGACGATGCCCGTTATCCACAAGCTGGCTCAGCGCCCCTCGGGACGGAACGCGGCGGTTGCGCCGGGCTCAGCGGCGCGGCGCGGCCACGGCCGGTGCCTCGTCCGCCGGTACGGCGTGGCCGTCTGCCGCGCAGCCTGCGAGGCCCCCGTCGACGAGGGCGTTCGAGGCCGTCTCGAGCCGGTCCTGGACCAGAGCCTGGAACTCCTGGCGGGGCAGGCCGGGCGGGATGGGCGGCAGGAATTCGATCACCGCCGTGCCCGGCCGGCGCACGAGGCTGTTGCGCGACCAGAACAGGCCGGTGTTCAGCGCGACGGGCAGGCAGGGGACCTTCAGGGCGGTGTAGAGATGCGAGAGCCCCTGCTTGTAGGCGGGCGGCGCGCCGACCGGCCGGCGGGTGCCCTCGGGAAAGATGATGAGCTGGCGCCCGTCCTGAATCGCCGCGCCGGCCGCGGCATTCATCAGGCTCATGGCCCGGGTGCCCTTGGACCGGTCGATCGCCACCATGCCGCTGCGCGACAGATACCAGCCGATCAGGGGGATCAGCAGCAGCTCCTTCTTCAGGACGTAGGCGAAGTTCGGCAGCACTGTGCAGAGGGCCAGGGTCTCAAGGGCCGACTGGTGCTTGGCCGCCACCAGCAGGGGACCCGTCGGGATGTTCTCCAGCCCACGGAACTCGACCCGCGTTCCGGCGACGACGCGCAGCAGCCACAGGGTGATCCGCCCCCAGGCGCGGGCCAGCCGCAGAACCGACCGGCCGGAGACCAGCATGGGCAGGCCGGCGACCGCCAGGACCGCCGTGACGGCGTAGAAGCAGATGTTGAAGGCGAGGGAGCGCAGGGCGAGCATCGGATACCGTGTCGTAGCGGCCTCCTGTAGCGCGCCCGCGTGTCCGCGGCCAAGGGCGACGTCGCCGGGAGCCGTCAGGCATCCTCGGAGAGGTCGGCCTCGCGGATGCGCCCGGCGCCGCGCCCCGCGACCAGCCAATAGACCAAGCCCGCACTCGCGCCGACCACGAACAGGATCAGCGTCAGGCGCACCTCGCCGGCGAGGAGGGCGACATCCCGGGTTGCCCCGCCGGACCGGAGCGCGCCGCGCGTCAGCCAGGGGAGGGCGGCGGTGAGCAGGCCGCAGCCGGCGCCGTACCACAAGAAGCCGCGACATCCGAGGATCTCCCCGCCGAGACCGATCAGGGCCGGGGGCACGAACAGCAGCACGAACAGCGCCTTGGCGAGGCCGGCGACGAACAGGGCGAGCCCCTCCGGCGGGAGCCCGGCCGAGAGGTCCGACAGGGCCATGTCGAGGCCGGCGAGCGCCCCGCCGCTCAGCCAGGCCTGCGCGGCCGGATCGACGAGCAGTGCCAGGACGAGAACCGCGAAGCCTCCCGGAACAGCGAGCAGGAGGGCGAAGGCCCCGAGAATGAGGCGACCGAGGGCGTGCATGGCGCCAGCCTCTACACCGGGCGCGCCTGCCCGTCGCGCGAAAGCCGCGCCCGATCCTCGCGGATCCGGCGCGGCTTCCAGGATACGGCAGCCGAGAGTGTGCCCGTCAGCCGTGCGCGGGCGCGGCGCCGCCGGAATCACCGTGGGTGTGCTTCTTCCGGAACCGCCCGATCCAGAGCGAGAAGTGGCGGATCACCACGTAGAAGACCGGCGTGAGGAACAGGCCGAAGAAGGTCGCGCCGATCATCCCGAAGAACACCGCCGTGCCGAGCGCCTGACGCATCTCGGCGCCGGGGCCGGTGGCGATCACCAGCGGCAGGGTGCCCAGGATGAACGCGAAGGCGGTCATCAGGATCGGGCGCAGCCGCAGGCGGCAGGCTTCCACCGCCGCCTCGACCGGGCCGCGATGCTCCCGCTGCTCGATGTCGTGGGCGAACTCGACGATGAGGATCGCGTTCTTCGCCGCGAGGCCGATGAGCACGATCAGGCCGATCTGGGTCAGGATGTTGTTGTCCTGGCCGCGGAACTGCACGCCCGCGAGCGCCGCCAGCACCCCGGTCGGCACCACCAGCAGGATCGCCAGCGGCAGCGCCCAGGATTCGTACTGCGCGGCGAGGACGAGGAAGACCAGCAGCACGCCGAGGGCGAAGACCGCGCCCGCGGTGCCGCTCGCGGCCTTCTGCTGGTAGGCGATCTCGGTCCAGTCGTAGGAGTAGCCGTCGGGCAAAGCCTTCTTGGCGATCTCCTCCATGGCGGTCAGCGCCTGACCAGTCGAGACGCCCGGCTTGGCCACGCCCTGGACCGGGACCGAGTAGTAGAGGTTGAACCGCTGCACGATTTGCGGACCGGTCACGTCCCGCACCGAGGCGAGGGTGCCCATGGGCACCAGCGCGCCGGTGGAGGAGCGCACCTTGATCTGCGAGATGTCCTGCACCGAGGTGCGGAACGCCGCGTCGCCCTGCAGGCGCACCTGATAGATGCGGCCCAGCGTGTTGAAGTCGTTGACGTAGGTGCCGCCGAGATCCGCCTGGACCGACGAGAACACGTTCGCCAGCGGCACGTTCAGCATCCGGGCGATGGTGCGGTCGATGTCGAGGAACAGCTGCGGCGTCGAGTTGTCGAAGGTCGTGAAGACGCGCTGCACGTCCGCGCTCTGGTTGGCCTGAGCGATCACCTCGCCGGCCGCGGCCATGAGCGGGCCGATATCCGACGACTGGCGGCTCTCGATCTGCATCTTGAAGCCGCCGCCGTTGCCGAGGCCGCGGACGGGCGGCGGCGGGATCACGATGACCCGCGCCTCCTGGATGTCCGAGGTGGCCTTCAGCACGTCTCCGGTGATGACGGCCGCGCTTCGACCAACCTCCGCGCGCTCCTTCGCCCCCTTGAGGGTCAGGAACATCACGCCGGCATTGGTCGTGTTGGTGAAGGTCGCGCCGTCGAAGCCCGCGATGATCACCGCGTTGGCCACGCCGTCGACGGTCCGGGCCTGCTTGGCGGCGCGCAGACACACCTCCGTGGTGCGGTCGAGGGACGAGCCGGACGGGAGCTGGACGACGCCGATCAGGTAACCCTGGTCCTGGTCCGGGATGAAGCCCGTGGGCGTCGTCTGCGCCAGATGGAGCGTCCCGGCGATCACGGCTGCGTAGACCAGCAGCATCACGCCCAGGCCGACGATGCCGCCGGTCAGGACGCGGATCGTCCGGCCGTAGGCGTTCGACGTCGCGTCGAAGGCGCGGTTGAAGCCGTTCGCCAGCCAGTTCACGAACCGCGTCAGGAAGAACTTGGGCTCCTTGCGCGCATGATGCGGGACCAGCAGCAGCTTGCAGAGCGCCGGCGACAGGGTCAGCGAGTTGAAGGCCGAGATCAGCGTCGAGGCCGCGATGGTCAGCGCGAACTGCTTGTAGAACTGGCCCGAGATGCCCGGGATGAACGCCGTGGGCACGAACACCGCGGCGAGCACCAGCGCGATGGCGATGACCGCGCCGCCGACCTCGTCCATGGTCTTGTGGGCGGCGTCCCCCGGCGACAGGCCCTCGGCCATGTTGCGCTCGACGTTCTCCACCACCACGATGGCGTCGTCGACCACGATGCCGATGGCGAGAACCAGCCCGAACAGGGTCAGGTTGTTCAGCGAGAAGCCGAAGGCCGCCATCGCCGCGAAGGTGCCGATCAGCGACACGGGAATCGCGATCACCGGAATCAGCGCGGTGCGCCAGCTCTGGAGGAAGACCAGCACCACGATGACGACGAGGCCGACGGCCTCGAACAGGGTCTTGTAGACCTCGTGGATCGATTCCTCGATGAACTCCGTCGGGTTGTAGGCGATGCGGTACTCGACGTCCGGCGGGAATTTCTTCTTGACCTCCTCCATCACCTTCTTGACCGACGCCGCCGCGTCCAGCGCGTTCGTGCCCGGCCGCTGGAAGGCGCCGATGCCCACCGCGGGCGTGTCGTTGAGGAACGAGTTGGTCGTGTAGTCCTTCTGGCCCATCTCGACGCGGGCGATGTCCTTCACCCGGACGAGGCGCCCGTCCTGCGCCTTGATGATCACCTCGGCGAACTGCTCGGGCGTCTTGAACCGCGCCTGCGACTGAACGACGAGCTGGAACGCCTCGCTCTTGGCCGCGGGCGGACCGTTGAGTTGGCCGGCCGCCACCTGGACGTTCTGTTCCTGCAGGGCCGTGGTGACGTCGGTGACCGACAGGCCGTAGGCGGCGAGCTTGTTGGGATCGACCCAGATGCGCTCGGCATACTCGTTACCGCCGAAGATCGTGATGTCGCCGACGCCGTCGAGGCGCAGCAGCTCGTCGCGGATGTTCAGGTAGATGTAGTTGGCGAGGTAGTTCTGGTCGTAGGTCTTGTTCGGCGAGAGCAGGTGCACGACCAGCATCAGGTCGGGGGAGGCCTTGCGCACCGTGACGCCGAGGTTGCGCACGTCCGGCGGCAGGCGTGGCTGCGCCACCGAGAGCCGGTTCTGCACCAGCACGTTGGCGATATCGAGGTTGGTGCCGACCTTGAAGGTCACGGTCAGCAGCATGTTGCCGTCGTTGGTCGACAACGACGTCATGTAGAGCATGTTGTCGACGCCGTTGACCTCCTGCTCGATCGGCGTCGCGATCGTGGCGGCCACGGTCTCGGCATTGGCGCCCGGATAGGAGGCGCGCACCGTCACGGTCGGCGGCACGATCTCGGGATACTGCGAGACCGGGAGGCTCTCGTAGGCCACGAAGCCGAGGATCAGGAACACGATCGACGTGACGGACGCGAAGATCGGCCTGTCGACGAAGAAATGGGCGAAACGCATCGGTCAAACCTCTGAGGCCCGCCGGTCTCCCGGACGGGGCCCTGCGTCGTCGGTGCGGGGCGCACCCTGGGGCGCGCACGAAGGCATTCGTGACGAGCCGCGCGGGCTCAAGTCTTGCTCGGCGGCAACTCGACGGTCTCGGGCGTGACCTTCGCCCCCGGCCGGACCCGGGCGAGGCCGTTGACCACGATGGTCTCGTCGCCCTTCAGCCCCGACTGGATCACCCGGTAGCCGTCGACCTTCGGTCCCAGTACGACATCCTTCTGCTGGATGACGTTCTCGGGCCCCACCACGTAGACGATGCGCTTGTCCTGGTTGGCGGCAACCGCCTCGTCGGGGACCAGCACGCCCTGGAAGGGCTTCGTCGCCGGCATCGCGACGATGCCGAACAGGCCGGGCTTGATGAACAGGTCCGCGTTCGGGACGGTGGCGCGCAGCAGGATCGTGCCGGTGGCGTTGTCGACGCGGTTGTCGACGAAGTCGAGGGTGCCCTTGCGGGTCGGCTTCGCCTCGCCGGACAGCGAGATCAGGATCGGCACGCCCTTGCCCTGCTGGGTCTGGCCCATCCCGATGCCGAGGCTGTTCTGGTACTTGAGGAACGCCTTCTCATCGACCGTGTAGCTGAAATAAATCGGATCGAGCGAGACGATCGTGGTCAGCATCGTCTGGTCGGCGCTGACGATGTTGCCCTCGGTCACGAGGCGCCGGCTGATGCGGCCGTTGATGGGCGCCTTCACCTCGCTGAAATCGTAGTTCAGCTGGGCGTTGTTGAGGGCGGCCTGCGCGCTGTCGACGTCGGCCTGGGCCGTCTGGGAGGCCTGCCGGCGCTGGTCGGTCACCTGTTCGGAGATGTTGCCGCTGCGGGACAGGGTCTGCGCGCGCTCGAGATCCGTCTGCGAGAAGGACTGGCGCGCCTTGGCCGAGGCCAGCGCGGCCTGGGCCTGCTCCAGGGCCGCCTTGTAGGGGCGCCGGTCGATGACGAACAGCACATCCCCCTTCTTCACCGTCTGGCCGTCGACGAAGTTGATCTTCTCGAGATATCCGGTGACGCGGGCCCGGACCTCGACGTAATCGATCGCGTCGAAGCGACCAGTATACTGGTCCTGCTCGACGATCTGGCGCACCACGGGCTTGGCCACGGTGACCTTCGGCGGCGGCCCGCCCGGCGCCTGGGCGCGGGCCGCTGGGGTGAGGGGACCTGCCGCGAGACCCGCGACGAGGGCTGACAAGAGGGTGAGAAGGCTGGGAAGCCGGCTGCGCATCGGGTCCTGCTGTCCGTTGGCTGACCGTGCGGTCGCGCCGAGCTTGACGATTGTTCCGCCGCGGGTGCGGCCTAACCCGCGCGCCACGCTGTTGCTTGTGCGCGAGCGCACATCACGGTCTCGTGTACCGGATTGAATCCGCAGGTCAGGCGATCGTCTCACCTGCGCTGTACCAGTCCTTGAACCCGCCTTTGTAGTGTTCGGCGAGATCGAGTCCGGCATTCTGCACGGCCATCAGCGCGTGGATCGAGCGGACGCCCGAGCCGCACGAGAAGACCGCGCGCCGACCATCGGCGGCCACGAGATCCGCCACCGCCTGCGGATCGAAGCTGGAGAGGGGATGCGAGACGGAACCGGGGATGTGCCCGGCCTCGAATTCGTGCGGCTCACGCACATCGATGATCAGCATCGAGCCGTCGCTGAGCCCGCGCTTGACCGTATCGCGATCGAGGTCGACCACCCGCATCGGCAGGATCTCCGTTCCGCCCGCTCTCGGCCAGGCTGGTTGACTGACGCTTTTCCTTATTCGTCAGACCCGAGCGGCGCAACTTGTGCGGCCGGGCGCGCAGGCGGCGCGACCGGACATCGGACCGGAACGGCTCGGTCAGAGCATGGCCAGGGTGGGGGTCACGGCGGCGAAATGCGCGGGCCAGTCCGGCGGTCGATATCCGTCCAGACGTCCCGCCAGTTCGGCGCGCAGGGACGCGGCGGGCTGCGCAAGCGCCTCGATCGCTTCGATCCAGCCCGGCCCGTCCAGAGGGTCGCGGAACAGGGCGAACCCGTCGGCGATCTCCCGATGGACGGGGATGTCGGAGGCGATGACCGGCAGACCCGAAGCCGCGGCCTCGACCACGGGGATGCCGTAGCCCTCCGTGAAGGACGGCATCAGCAATCCCGTGCAGCTGCGCATCAGCGCGGCCAGCCCGTGCGTGGACAATCCCGACGCCTCGATGACATGGGCCTGCACGCCAGGGCAGCGTTCGAGCATGTCGATCGCGCTCTCGGCCTCCCAGCCCCGGCGCCCGACGACGATGAGCCGGGGTGTGGCAGCCCCGTGCCGCTCGGCCAAGTGCCGCCAGATCTGGAACAGCAGCAGGTGGTTCTTGCGCGATTCGATGGTGCCGCAGACCAGGAAGGTCGGCCGGTCCGGCCTGAACCGCGGTCCCGTGCGCCCGAAGGCGGGCTCGACCCCGAGATGGCCCACGGCCACCGGCGGCCGGCCGAACCCCTCGGCGGCGAGATGCGCGAGGGTGCGCCGGCCGGTATCCTCCGAATTCACCAGGATCGCGGCGGCGTGCCGGCCGATCGTGCGCAGGCGCGCCCGGTGGCGGTCGGCCTCGCCGGACCGGCCGTATTCGGGATGGGTGATCGGGATCAGATCGTGGACGAAGAAGGCGGCCCGCACGTCCCGCCGCGTGTAGAGCCAGTCGAACCGCCGCGGATCGTCGAGGCGCAGATGCGACGTGTGGAGGTAGAGCGCATCCCGGGGCAGCGTGGCGACCGACCGGCCGCGCAGGGCGATGTCGAGCGTCTTCCGCGCCTGGATCCGCCGCCGGTCGGCGGTGTTGGCCGGCGTCTCCGAGAGGGCTGCCGGTCCCGCGGCCGGATCCCCGCAGAGGGCGGCGAGCCGCCGATAGACCGGGTCCGAGGCGGCGTCCCGGTCCTCGACCCAGCCGGCCGCCACCGCCTCGACGATCTCCAGAGCCTGCGCGCGATCGAGAATGCGCGGTCCGACGGCTGTGGAGACGACGCCGACACCTGTCTCGGCCGAGCCGAGGAAGGCGCGGGCGTAGGCGAGGTCGACGCGGTCGATCCCGGACGGGCTGGCGTGACGCAGGCGCGTGACGAGGCGCGTGAGATCGAAGGCGATCGGTCGGTCCGTCATGATCCTCTGGCAATCGTCGGGGCGGGGGCTCCCCGTAGCGGTCCTGATCCGCAAGTGCCAGCATCTGCCGGCCTCGCGGCGCGGAACCCGGATGCCGGAAGGGGTTGCGCGGGCGCTGCGCGGAGGCTAAGAGCCGCGAGCCTAAGCGGCGTCGGAGTGTAGCGCAGCCCGGTAGCGCACCTGTCTGGGGGACAGGGGGTCGTCGGTTCAAGTCCGGCCACTCCGACCATTTTTCTTCTGCGACGCTCAGCCGGTCGCGGACCTTCTGTAGCGGCCGCCGTGCCCGCAGGCTCCCTCCATCAAGCCCGACCGAAGTGACGCAGGACGAGCGGCTCGCTCCGGGAGAGCGGAACGCCGCGCGGCTGCGATCGGACCGTGCGTCCGGCGACGAGGGCAATGCCGACCAAGCCGACCGATCCGGTCATCGCCACGGCTACGCACCACCAGAAGGCGACATCAAGCATGGCTGCTCATTAAGCTCCGACTGAGTTCGGAACTCTCGAGCCGCAGGGTAAACGGACGCTTAAACATCTGCTCAACCGAGGATTGTTTATCCCGGTGACCGCCGGGCCGCACGACCGAACCCTCGTCACGGGTTGGGCGGCCCGGATTCAACGGGACGCGAGCCGTGAGGGTCGCGACGCGACATCCCCGCTCCGGTCAGCCTCCGCGCCCCGCCTGCAGGGTTGAGGCAGAGGGTCGCAGGGCGCACGCGCCGGCGCCCAGGCGGGCACCCGGGACGCACTCAGCCGATCCGCCGCGTCGACTTGGCCGCAGCGAGTTTTCGCAGGATTCGCCGGATATGGGCGCGCAGGGCCGAGGTCTCGGCCATCGCATCGGCCCGCAGGACGGAATCGGCAGTCTCCGAGAGGGTGGTCAGAGAGTCGGTCATCGACGCGGGCGCTGTGAATGGACGGCGAACCTACCGCTGGGGTCGGTCAATGAATACATCATTTCATAGATTTCTTTATCTCAAATTTAAAGTGTTCACCCCGCCACATAGGGAAAATCCCGACACCGGCACGGTCCTTGAGCGCGGCTTCAGCGGGCTCATGATCCTCCTGCCGCACCATTAAAGTCCTGAGACGGCACGGTCGGCACCATCCCGGCTACGTCGCCGGCAGTTTCCGCGCCTGATCAGCCCGGTCCTACGCAATTCAACACCTCAGTACTCTTCATCGCTTCCGATTTCCGCTAAATCGTCGCCCGAATAGACTCAGAGTCTCGGTCGATAGCGTTTCGAGGCTGATCTAAACCGCTATTCATTGGAGCCGACAACGCGGCGTGCGCGCGACGAATGGCCCAGCCGCGCCCGGCCAATGGCCAAGGTATGCGTCCCACGCAGACTTGGCACGCGCAACTTGTTGGTGCACTAAGCATTTCTCGGTTGTGTTTTTCGCCGCCACGGCGAGTTAACTCGCGATCAATCCACCACGCCGAAAGCTCTCATCCATGTCATCCTCCCCGAAGCCCAAATCCGCCACCGACGCCGACCGCACGATCGGCGGACGCATCGCGGCGCTCCGGGTGGCGCAGGGGCTGAGCCAGACGAATCTCGGCCAAGCGATCGGCGTCAGCTTCCAGCAGGTTCAGAAGTACGAGAAGGGCCGCAACCGCATCGGTGCCGGCCGTCTCCAGGCCATCGCCGACCTGCTGAAGGTGCCGGTGGATACCTTCTTCGCCGATCTGCAGGAGAGCGGACGGGATAAGGCCGGACCTGCGGCCCTGTTCGATGATCCGAAGGTGCTCGAACTGGTCCTGGCCTTCACCAGCATCCCCGACGAGACGACCCGCAGCGGCATTCTGTCGATCGTCAAGGCGGCCGCCGCCCTTCAGGAGAGCCGCGCGAGTGCGCAGCGCGCGGAAGCTGCGGCCCGGGAGTGAGGGCGCCGGTCCAACACCCCGAACCGGCGAAACGTCCGGACGATCGCCGTTCGGGCCGCCAGCGGGATCCAGAGATGGCGGCGACCCTGCCGACGGCATGATTTGACAGGCGCGATAGAGATGCGCGCCTTAATTCAAATTAAACCAAGACCTTCGCGCGCAACGATGTAAATAGCCGACCACATTGGACATGACATTTACGCCGCCTTAGCGGACAGCATGCTTCAAGATCGTTTCGGGAACCGGGTCCAGAACATGCCGATCGAGACGCCGACCACGTGGGGTCGCGGCGAGCTTTACGAGACCCTGTGCCTGCTCGTCATCGGCGTCGGGATCTGGTTCGTCGGCGTCACCCTCGGGACCTTCGACTACCTCAACGGTCTCGTTGCCGCCTACAACCTCACCGACCTCCTGCTGCTGGCCGCCTGCATGGGCGTCGCCCAATGCGGCGCCAGCATCCGCAAGTCGATCATCCTCCGCCGGCTGATGCTCGAACGCGCCGCCGCCGCCGCGCAGGCCGAAGCGATCGCTCGACATGACGGGCTGACGGGCCTCGCGAACCGTCGCCGCTTCATCGATGCCGTGGAGCGCGCGCATGCCTCGGCTACCGGGGATTCGGCGGTGCTGCTGATCGATCTCGACCGGTTCAAGCCGGTCAACGATCTCTACGGCCATGCTGCGGGCAACGCCGTCCTGTGCGCCGTGGCCGAGCGTCTCCAGCAGCTCGTCCCGCCGGGCGGCCTCGCGGCTCGGCTGGGCGGCGACGAATTCGCCATGCTGGTCCCGCTGCGCTACGAAAGCGAGGGGCTGAGGCGCCTCGCCCAGACTGTCATCGTGCGGATCGCCGAGCCGGTGACGTGGAACCAGAACGACCTCAAGGTCGGCGCGACGGTCGGGGTCGCCGCGGTATCGGCCGACCATGGGGATGCCGACGCGGTGCTGCATGCGGCCGACCTCGCGATGTACCAGGGCAAGAAGGACGGGCGCGGCAAATTCCGGTTCTTCCGCAGCGCCATGGACGCGGAGCTGCGCGCCCGGGCCCGCATGGAGACGGAGCTCCGCAGCGCCATCGAGACCGGGGCGATCGAACCCTTCTACCAGCCGGTGGTGTCCTTGCCCGAGCGGGAGATCGTCGGCGTCGAGGTGCTGGCGCGCTGGCGCCATCCGACGCGCGGACTGGTCGCCCCCAGCGAGTTCATCCCGGTGGCGGAGGAGACCGGGATGATCGGCGATCTCAGCTACAACCTGATCCGTCGCGCCTGCCTGGATGCCCGGGCTTGGCCGCCCCACCTGATCCTGGCGGTCAACATCGCTCCGCAGCAGTTCCAAGACGCGTGGCTCGCCCAGCGGATCCTGGGGATCCTGACCGAGACCGGCTTCCCACCGCAGCGCCTCGAAGTCGAGATCACCGAGAGCGCCCTGATCCAGGACCTGGAAGCGACCCGGATGACCCTGCTGTCGCTGCGTGAGCTCGGGGTGCGCATCGCGCTGGACGATTTCGGCACCGGCTATTCGAGCCTGTACCACCTGCGTGAATTGAAGTTCGACAAGCTGAAGATCGACCGCAGCTACGTCGACGCGATCACGATGAGCGATGAGCGGGCCAAGCTGGTCGATGCCATCATCAAGCTCGGGGCGAGCCTCGGCCTCTCCACCACCGCCGAAGGGATCGAGACGGACGCGAGTTTCGACTGGCTGTCCGACCAGGGCTGCCAATTCGGCCAGGGCTACCTGTTCGGTCACGCCATGCCGAAATCCGAGATGGACGAGATCCTGGCCACCGCGCAATCCGCGCTCCCGCTTCGGCCTCTGGCGCAGGCCTCGTAAGGGCAGTTGGCCGGCCGAGCGTCGCGGCCTCCCGTCGGCTGGCCCGAGCGGGTGGTCCGCGGGACGGACAGGTTTCGGGGCGGCGCTCCGGCCGCTGCGACGCGCGGCCTCGCGCCGCTCCGGGTGGCCGACCGGAGCCTGGCCAACCGGCTCGGCCCGGACGTAAGACTGGCGCGGCACGGCGCGCCGCGGCCTCACGCCGGTCGACACGAACCCCATATGGGCAGCATCGACGCGCCGTCGCAGGTCACAGCATGGCACCGAGCCCCCTCGCACTCATCGCCTCCGCCGCCCTCGTCGCCGTGGTCGCCACCGGAACCGGGGCGATCGTCCTGCAGCAGGGCTCGCGGTTCAGCCATCCCCGAAAGGTGGGCGGCCCGTTCACGATGGCGGATCTCGAGGGCCGCCCGGTGACCGAGGCCGACCTCCGCGGCAAACCGGCCGTCCTGTTCTTCGGCTTCACCCACTGCCCGGATGTCTGCCCGACGACGCTCGCCACCCTGTCGACCGCCCTCGGCCGGATGGGCCGCGATGCGGATCGCCTCAACGTCGTCTTCGTCACCCTGGACCCGCAGCGCGACACGCCCGACACCCTGCGGGACTATCTCGCCTCCTTCGATCCGCGCATCCGCGGCTTCGTCGGCACGCCCGAGCAGGTCGCCCGCATGGCCGACGCCTATCACGTCGCCTACAAGCGCGTGCCGACCAAGGACGGCGACTACACGATGGAGCATTCCGCCACCGTGGCGCTGTTCGACAAGACCGGCCGCATGGTCGGCGAGATCGGCTACGGCGAGGACGAGGCCAGCGCCTTCGCCAAGCTGATCACCCTGGCGCTGCCGGGCCAATGCCCGCCGGGGGGCGGCGCCAATCTCTGGGCCACCGACGGCAGCACCGGCAGCTGCGGCCCGCGGAGCTGAGCTGCAGCCCGGGAAATTGCGCCGTGGCGCCCGCGTGGCTAGAGGGCGGCGCGGGTCGCGAGGCCCGGCCGAATCCGGGGGTCCCAGCTTGATCACGCGCCGCGTCCTGACTGCCATCGGGCTCCTCGCTCTCGCGCCGTTCCCCGGCCTCGCCAGGGCCGCCTCCGGGGGGCCGCGCCTCGCGCCGCCGGAACCCATGGATCTCGACCGGCTGAACGCTCTCGCCCGGACGCTGCGGGACCGGCCCTATGCGCCGCCGCCCGAAGCCCCGGCCTCGGCCGCCCTCGACGCCCTGACCTACGGACCGCTCCAGGAGATCCGCTACCCGCCGGGCCACGCGCTGTTCGCCGAGAGCCCGTACCCGGTGACGTTCTTCCACCTCGGCAACTTCTTCCGCCACCCCGTGAAGGTCTATGCCCTGGAGGGCGGACAGGCGCGCGAGGTGCTCTACGCCCACGACCTGTTCACCTATCCGGCCGGCAACCCGGCCAAGGACGTCCCGGACGGGGCGGGCTTCGCGGGGTTCCGCTTCCAGAAGGCGCCCGCCGGACAGCCCGGCGACGACGGCGACTGGCTGGCTTTTCTGGGGGCCTCCTACTTCCGCGCCGCCGGAGACGGCGCGCAGTACGGCGCCTCGGCCCGGGGCATCGCCATCGACACCGCGCCGGCACCGGGCCGAACCGAGGAATTTCCGGTCTTCACGCGCTTCTACGTGAGCCCGGCCGCGGACGGCGCCGTGACCGTGCTGGCGCTCCTCGAAGGTCCGAGCTTGACGGGCGCCTACCGCTTCGTCGCCCGGAAGGAGCCGCATGTCGTCATCGACGTCGCCTGCACGGTCTACATGCGCAAGTCGGTGGAGCGGTTCGGCATGGCGCCCCTGACCTCGATGCTCTGGTACTCGGAGGGCATGAGCCGCTTCCTCGCGAGCGACTGGCGGCCCGAGGTGCATGATTCCGACGGTCTGCTGATGCAGACCGGGGCCGGCGAGCTGATCTGGCGGCCGCTCAACAACCCGCACCGCCTCAGCGTCAGCGCCTTCGCGGACCGCGCTCCAAAGGGCTTCGGCCTGCTCCAGCGCGACCGCGCGTACGAGAATTACATCGACGACGGCTTCGAGGAGAACAGGCCCGACATCTGGGTCGAGCCGCAGGGCGACTGGGGCCGGGGCAGCGTCCAGCTCGTGGAGATCCCGACCCATCAGGAAACCGACGACAACATCGTCGCCCTCTGGGTACCGGACGACCCGCCTCAGGCCGGATCCGACCGCAGCTTCGCCTACCGGCTGCGCTGGACCGTGGAGGAACCGGTCGCCACCGATCTCGCCCGCTGCGTCGCCACACGGGCCACCAAGGCCGCGTGGCTCGCGGACGGGGACCGGCGCCCGGGCCGCGCCAATCTCGTGCGGCAATTCGTGCTGGAATTCGCGGGTGCGGCCCTGTCGGGCCTCAATCCCGAGACGGCCACGGTGGCGTTGACCCTGTCGCGCGGCAGCGCCGAGGAGGTCGGCGCCACCTGGGCGCCCTACGGCAAGCCGAGCCCCTGGCGGGTCTTCTTCAAGGTCTATGCCGAGGGCCCGGAGCCCGTGGAGATGCGTCTGCAGCTCAAGTCCGGAGACCGGCTGCTCTCCGAAACCTGGGCCTACCGGTACGACCCGCAGGCGCCCGGCACGGTGCTGTGAGCCGGGCGCGGCGGATGCGGGATGCGGCGCGTGGGTCTTGAGGGCCGCAGGGCCTGCGCCCATGTCCGTCTGCGTGCCGCTTCGCCCCGCACAGGCCCCCCGCCGCATCCGAGACCGTCATGACCGGCGAGGGACCGCCCGGCCCGCATCTTCCGGAGGCGCTGACGCGGCTCCTCAAGGCGCCCAGAGCAGCGATCTGGCCGACGCCGGAGGACCGCCATCGCCTGCGCCCCGGCCGGCCGAGACCCCGCCAGCCGAGCCGCGCCGTGCTGGGTGTCTGGATCTGGGCAATCCTCTACAACGTCCTCGGCTTCGCGATCCTCGCGGCCCTGTGGTGGACGATGCGCTGACCCGATGAGCCGATTTGCCCTGATCACCCGCCGGACACTCGTCGCGGCGGCCCTGCTGCTCGGCCCGGGCGTCCGGCCCGGCGCGGCACAGAGCCCGGGCGATGCGCTCAACGCCGATGACGGCACCGGGGCCGTCAAGGTCTGCTCGCCCGTGGCGATGCCGCGCTGGCGCTCCATGACCCCGGTGCCCAAGACCTGGACGTTCCTGGACTGCATGGGCTTCTCGGGCGAGATGGGCGCGACGCACTTCCAGCTCGGCTGCCTCTTCGCCAACGTCACGCCCCACGCCCAGAAATACGCCTGGGGCGCGATGGTGCCGATCGAGAAGTCGGCGATGGCCAAGGCCCAGCCGCCGGTCCCGAACTGCGGCTGGTAGAGCCGGGTCTCGCCCGTCGACATCAAAGTCGATCCGGCGCGCGGGCGGGTCAACGCGGAAGAGGATGCCAGCGGGCGGGCTTCCGGGCCCGCGTCGCCTGCACCGCGCCGTCCTCCCCGACGGCCGGCCGGTCAGCCCTGAGGCGGAGCCGGGCCTGCCCGGTTTCGCCCGGCACTGCCGCCGCCGCGCGACAGGCCTGGTGACGATCGCCGAATCGCGGCCCTTCCGCGGTGCGGGACAGCCGGCCCTGGCGGCGTCCCGTGCAAGCGCGTCTGGAGGTCCGAGGGGCATGGACCGGTCTGAGGCCGGCGGCTGTGTGGCCCGTCCACGCCGGTCCGACGCGCCGGCCTCTTTCCGATGGGGACGTGACCGGCGCGTCGGCACGCCGCAGACCTGGCGTTCGGATACGGTCGGGATCACCGATGAACCGGCCTCGTCGGCGCAGAGGTGCCTTACGCCGGCGAATCCTCAGACCGCCGCAGCGGGCCGATCAGGCGCTCGTATTCGGTTTCGGCCGGCCCGTAGGTTTGGCCGGCAGCCTCCTCCAGGCGGGCACGGCTCAGGACCCGGATCCGCCCGCGCCGAGCCCGGATCAGGCCGGCCCCCTCCAGCGTGTGGATCGCCACCGTGACGGTCGGGCGACGCACACCCAGCATGATCGACAGGAACTCATGCGTCACGGACAGGTCGTCGCCGTCCTGACGGTCGTGATACATCAGCAGCCACCGCGCGAGCCTTTCCTCGGCAGGCGCCCCTGCGTTGGCGATGGCGGTCTGGGCCACCTGAACCAGGAAGGTCTGGACGTAGCGCAGAAAAAGAGTGCGCAGCGAAGCGCTGGCTTTCACCGCGTCGCGCAGCGCCGGCACCGCGATCCGGTGCCCGTGACCGGCAACCTGCATGAAAAGTTGGTACGGGATCGTGTCCGTCCCCAGCAGCAGCGCCGGCGTCGCCATGCCGTCGCGGCCCACCAGGCCCACCTCGATGCGCCCGCCCTGGTCGAGCGTCGACACCATGGAACACAGGCCGGTGTCGATGAAGATCGCGTACGAGATCTCGGCCGCCGGTTCGACGAGCACATGGCCCAATGGGAGGTCGATCGCCTCGAGATGCGGTCCGAGCAGCGCGCCATCCGCCTCGGATAGGGCAGCCAGAAGACGGTTTTGGTGTCGCATCGGCCGCAAGCGTACGCAGAATTCGGCATTGGCACGCCAGCTCAAGTCCGCGAGCCATTGTGCCCAGGGAGCCATGCTCGGATCATCGGACAATAGCGAGCGGATATCGCATCCCGTCGCGGAACCGTCCGCAACCGAACAAAGCAACGCGCAGCTTAGTCGGACATCTCGGCAGACACGCCGGGATAAAGGGGAACACAGCGGCCCCCGAGACCTGCTCTCAGACTGACCGTGGCCTCCTGGCGATGGAGCGGGAGCGCCACACCCCCGGAACTGCAGTGCAGTTGCCAACACGCCTGTGCAAGGCCGCGCTTTGACCCGCGCCACGGATCGGGCTAGAGAAGGCCTGGCGGAGTAAGCAAGAACCATGCCGTGAGCAGCGTGGCTCAGGCTGGCGAACCGCGCCGGAAGGGCATCGAGGCCTCACATGAGTTTGGTGCAACGGCTGGAAGTGCGTCAGGGCCAGGCCCTGGTGATGACGCCGCAGCTTCTGCAAGCGATCAAACTCCTGCAATTGTCGCAGCTCGATCTCGCGGCCTATGTCGAGGCCGAGCTGGAACGCAATCCGCTGCTGGAGCGCGCCGAGCCGGAACTGCCCGGCCCCGGCGAGACCTCCGAATCGAGCGGCCATTCGGACGATGCCTCCTCCGACGGCCTGGAGGTCACGGAACCCGAATCATGGCTGTCCGCCGACCTTAACCCGAGCCGCGGCGAGATCGAGAGCGATTTCGACACGCGCCTCGACAACGTCTTCCCGGACGAGACGCCGGTCCAGGCGCGCGAGGCGGGTGGGGGCGACATGCTTTCGCTGACGCCGCCGCCCTACGGCAGCACCGGGGGAAGCTTCGACGCCGAGGCGCCCGATTTCGAGGCGACCCTCACGGCCGAGACCTCGCTGCGCGATCACCTCGCGGGCCAGCTCGATCTCGCGACCCGCGATCCCGCCGAGCGGCTGATCGGCGGCTTCCTGATCGACGCCGTCGACGAGGCCGGCTACCTGCGCGAGACCGTGGAGGACGTGGCCGAGCGGCTCGGCGCCGACCCCGCCCTCGTCGGCCGGATGCTGGCGCTGGTGCAGACCTTCGATCCGCCCGGCATCGCGGCCCGCGACCTCGCCGAATGCCTCGCGATCCAGCTGCGCGAGCGCGACCGGTTCGACCCGGCGATGCAGGCGCTGGTCTCGCGTCTGGACCTCGTCGCCAAGCGCGATTTCGCGGCTTTGCGCCGGCTCTGCGGCGTCGACGACGAGGACCTCGTCGACATGCTGGGCGAGATCCGCCGCCTGGATCCGAAGCCGGGCCGCGCCTTCGGATCGAGCGCCGTCGAGGTTCTGGTTCCGGACGTGTTCGTGCGCGCCGCGCCGGACGGGTCCTGGCTGGTCGAGCTCAACAGCGAGGCGCTCCCCCGGGTCCTGGTGAACCAGAGCTACTACGCCCGCGTCTCGCGCAATGCCGCCGCGGAGGGCGACAAGGCCTTCCTGTCCGAGGCCCTGCAGAACGCCAACTGGCTGACCCGTTCGCTGGAGCAGCGGGCCCGCACCATCCTCAAGGTCGCCACCGAGATCGTCCGCCAGCAGGACGGGTTCTTCGTCCACGGCGTCTCCCACCTGCGGCCCCTGAACCTCAAGACCGTGGCGGAGGCGATCGGCATGCACGAATCGACCGTCTCGCGAGTCACCTCCAACAAGGCCATCGGCACGAGCCGGGGGACCCTGGAGATGAAGTACTTCTTCACCGCGGCGATCCCCGGTGCGGCCGGCGCGGCCGCGCATTCCTCCGAGGCGGTGCGCCACCGCATCAAGCAGCTGGTCGACGGCGAGACGCCGGACGACGTGCTGTCCGACGACGCGCTGGTGCAGAAGCTGCGCGGGGAGGGCGTCGACATCGCCCGACGCACGGTGGCGAAATACCGGGAATCCCTGCGGATCCCGAGCTCGATCGAGCGCCGCCGCGAGCATTTCGCCCACGGTTCGGGCCAGCACGCCGCCCTGGCGCTGCGCTGATCGCCCGGATGGGGTTGCGCCGGGCGCGCGTCCGGCCCATCCGTCGTGCCGTTTGCTCGACGCCTGGACCTGCGATGACCTCGACCGGAACGCCCCCGCGCAGCCTCACCGCCATCGTGCTCGCGGCCGGGAAGGGCACGCGGATGCGCTCGGACCTGCCGAAGGTCCTGCATCGGATCGCCGGGCGCAGCATGCTCGGCCATGTCCTGGCCGCCGTACAGGCGGCGGGGGCGGGCCGGATCGCCGTGGTGGCCGAGCCCGGCCGCGACGACGTCGCCGCCGAGATCGCGCGGGCGGCCCCCGGCGCCCGGGTCTTCCCGCAGGCCGAGCGCCTCGGCACCGCCCACGCGGTCCTGGCCGCCCGGGAGATCCTGGCCGAGCCCGACGACGACGTGGTGATCGCCTTCGGCGACACGCCCCTCGTCTCGGCCGAGACCTTCCTGCGCCTCCGGGCGCCCCTGGCCGACGGCGCCGCGGTGGCGGTGTTGGCCTTCGAGACGGCGACGCCCACCGGCTACGGACGTGTTCTGACCGAGGGCGACCGCGTCCTGGCGATCCGCGAGGAGAAGGACGCCAGCGCCGCAGAGCGGGCCGTGACCCTGTGCAATGCCGGGCTGATGGCGCTCGCCGGACGGCACGCCCTGGCGCTGCTCGCCCGCATCGGCAACGACAACGCGGCCGGCGAGTACTACCTGCCCGACGCGGTGGCGCTGGCGGTGGCCGACGGGCTTCCGGTCACGGTCGTGCCGGTGGACGAGGCCGAGGCGCAGGGCGTCAACGACCGGGTGCAGCTCAGTGTTGCGGAAGCCGCCTTCCAGGCGCAGCTGCGTCGCACCGCCATGCTGGGCGGCGCCACGCTGATCGCCCCCGAGACGGTGTTCCTCAGCCACGACACGGTGCTGGGGCGCGACGTGATCGTGGAGCCGAACGTGGTGTTCGGGCCGGGCGTGCGGGTGGCGGACGGGTGCACCGTGCGCGCCTTCGCGCATCTCACCGAGACCAGCCTGGAGGCGGGGGTGAAGATCGGGCCGTTCGTCCGGTTGCGCGCACACGCCGTGCTGGAGGCCGGCGCGGAGCTCGGCAATTTCGTGGAGCTGAAGAACGCCCGGATGGGTGCCGGCGCCAAGGCCGCGCATCTCACCTATCTCGGCGACGCGGAGATTGGGGCCAAGGCCAATATCGGCGCCGGCACGATCACCTGCAATTACGACGGCGTCCTCAAGCACAAGACCACGATCGGCGCGGGCGCGTTCATCGGCTCGAACTCGGCGCTGGTGGCCCCCGTCACGGTGGGGGAGGGCGCCTACGTGGCTTCGGGCTCGGTGATCACCGACGACGTGCCGGCGGACGCCATGGCGGTGGCCCGCGGCCGGCAGGCGGTGAAACCGGGCTGGGCCGGGAAGAAGCGCGCGGCGCTGCAGGCCGAGAAGGCGCGACGCGGGAAGAGCTGAGGCCCGACGGACCGAACGGGCCGGGGCTGGCCCTGCGCCGCCCCGATCCGGTACAAGTCGCGTTTGGCCCCGCATGAAGCGGGGCGGCCTGGACCTTGCGCAAGACCCTCGCGCGGCCAGCCGGGCACGACAGCGAGAGACACACCCATGTGCGGCATCGTCGGCATCGTCGGGCGCGACGCGGTGGCGGGACAGGTGATCGAGGCCCTGCGCCGGCTCGAATACCGCGGCTACGACTCCGCCGGCATCGCCACCCTGGAGCACGGCCGGCTGGCGCGCCGCCGGGCCTCGGGCAAGCTCGTCAACCTGGAGGCCAAGCTCGCTGAGGAGCCGCTCACCGGCACGCTCGGCATCGGCCACACCCGCTGGGCGACCCACGGCCGGCCCAACGAGACCAACGCCCACCCCCACGCCACCGCGCGTCTGGCCGTCGTCCATAACGGCATCATCGAGAATTTCCGCGAGCTGAAGCAGGAGCTCGAGGCCGACGGCGTCGTGTTCGAGACCGAGACCGACACCGAGGTCGTCGCCCAGCTCGTCAGCCGCAACATGGACCGGCAGATGGGCCCGGTCGAGGCCGTGGCCGCCGCCCTGCCGCGGCTGCGCGGCGCCTTCGCGCTGGCCTTCATCTTCGCCGGCGAGGAGAACCTGCTGATCGGCGCCCGCCACGGCGCGCCGCTGGCGGTTGGCTTCGGCCAGGGCGAGACCTATCTCGGCTCCGACGCCCTTGCGCTCGCCCCCTTCACGGACGCCATCACCTATCTCGACGAGGGCGACTGGGCGATCCTGAACCGGGCGGGCGCCGAGATCCGGGACGCCTCGGGCGCCACGGTGGAGCGGCCCCGGCAAAAGATCGCCACGCAGGCCTACCGGATCGACAAGGGCGAGTACCGCCACTTCATGGCCAAGGAGATCCACGAGCAGCCCGAGGTCGTGGGCCGCACGCTCGCCCACTACGTCGACATGGCGCAGGGCCGGGTCGTGCTGCCCGAGTCGCTGCCCTTCGACTTCGCCAAGCTCAGCCGCGTCTACATCACCGCCTGCGGCACCGCCTTCTACGCCGGCCTCGTCGCCCGGTACTGGTTCGAGCAGGTGGCCCGCCTGCCGGTGGAGATCGACGTCGCCTCCGAGGCCCGCTACCGCGAGGCGCCCCTGGAGAAGGACGGGCTGACGCTGGTGATCTCGCAATCGGGCGAGACCGCCGACACCCTGGCCTCCCTGCGCTATGCCAAGAGCCAGGGCCAGCACACGCTGAGCGTCGTCAACGTGCCGACCTCGACCATCGCGCGGGAATCCTCCGTGGTGATGCCGACGCTGGCCGGGCCGGAGATCGGCGTCGCCTCCACCAAGGCGTTCTCGTGCCAGCTCACCGTGCTGCTGTGCCTCGCCATCGCGGCGGGCCGCGCCCGCGGCACCCTCGACGCGGCGGGCGAGCGTCGGCTGGTCGACGCGCTGATCAAGGCGCCGGGCCTGATGGCGGAGGCGCTGACCCACGAGGCGGCGATCGAGGGCCTGGCCCGGGAGGTCTCCAAGGCGCGGGACGTGCTCTATCTCGGCCGCGGCACCAGCTACCCGATGGCGCTGGAGGGCGCGCTGAAGCTGAAGGAGATCAGCTACATCCACGCGGAGGGCTACGCGGCGGGCGAGCTGAAGCACGGCCCGATCGCCCTGATCGACGAGAGCGTGCCGGTGATCGTGATCGCCCCGCACGACGCGGTGTTCGAGAAGACCGTCTCGAACATGCAGGAGGTGGCCGCGCGCGGCGGCCGCATCGTGCTGATCGGCGACGCGAAGGGCGCGGCCGAGCACGGCCTCGACACGCTGGCGACCTTCACCATGCCGGCGGTCAACGCCACCGTGGCGCCGATCGTGTACGCGGTGCCGATCCAGTTGCTCGCCTACCACACGGCGGTGTTCATGGGGAAAGACGTCGACCAGCCCCGGAACCTCGCCAAGTCGGTCACGGTCGAGTAGGCGCACCGCCCCCCGTCCGGGCTACGGATGCGCGGCGCCGTCCTTGCTTACCCGGCGAGGCACCTTCGCCGCGGGAAACCGGGGCTCGCTCGAAGCCGGCCCGCAACACACCGCGCACGCTGGCGGGCGCGGCGACCGGGTCCCATCACCCTTGCCCAGGATCGATCCATGACCGCACGCGACGCCGACGTTCTCCAGTGGCTCGACGGGCAGGAGGGCGCGATGCTGTCGCTCCTCGAGGAGCTGGTGAACATCGATTCCGGCTCCTACGACAAGCCGGGCGTCGACGCGGTCGGCATCCGCATCGCGGAGTTCCTCGCCGGCCACGGCATCCCGGTCACGACGATCCCGGTGGAGGGCTACGGCGACGCGGTGAAGGCGAGCGTGGCCGGGTCCGGCGGCGGCAACCGGCCGGTCGTTCTCATGGGCCATCGCGACACCGTCTTCCCGAAAGGGGAGCCGACGCGGCGGCCGTTCCGGGTCGCCGACGGCCGCGCCTACGGGCCCGGCGTCGCCGACATGAAGGCGGGCCTCGTGATGAACGCCTTCGTGCTCGCCGCTTACCACCGGGCCGGCGGCGCCCCGGTGCCGCTCGTCGGCCTGTTCACCAGCGACGAGGAGATCGGCTCGCCGGCCTGCCGCCCGATCATCGAGGAGACCGCCAGGGGCGCCCGCGCGGTGCTGAATTCCGAGCCGGGGCGGCCGACCGGCAACGTCGTCACCGGCCGCAAGGGCGGGGTGTTCATGCATCTCGAGGTGCTCGGCAAGGCGGCCCATTCCGGCGGCAACTACGCCGACGGGCGCAGCGCCATCCTGGAGCTCGCCCACAAGACCGTCGCGTTCCACGCCCTCACCGACCTCGACCGCGGCACCACGGTGAATGTCGGCCTGATCGCCGGCGGCCAGTCGGTGAACACCGTGGCGCCCCGGGCGACCTGCGAGATCGACCTGCGCTACGTGACCCCACCCGACCGCGAGGCGGCCATGGGCCGGATCGCCGCGATCGTGGCCGGATCGACGGTGCCGGACACCACCGCGCATCTCACCATCAAGGGCGAGTTCCTGCCGCTCGTGCAGGACGAGGCCTCGCGGGCGCTGTTCGAGACCTATGCCCGGGTGAGCGCGCAGGGCGGCCATCCCGTCACCGGCGAGTTCGCCGGCGGCTGCGCCGATTCGGGCTTCACCGCCAGCGTCGGCTGTCCCACCCTCTGCGCGGTGGGCCCGGTGGGCGGCAAGGCCCACTCGCCCGAGGAGTACCTGGAGGTGGGAAGCCTCGTGCCGCGGGCGCGCGCGATGGCCGAGACCATCGCGGCGCTCTGACGATTCAGAGGCCGACCGTCGCCAGCCCGGCCGCGCCGCGGCGGTCGCCGTCTCCGGGCGGACGCCGCGGCGCCGGACGCGCCTGTCCGTTCGAGGCGCAGGCGGCGGCCAGGATATCGCGGCCGGCCGCCAGATGCGGCCGGTGCTCAGGAGCTTCGTCGATCACGTCCGGGGCCGCTAGCGCCGCCGGCGCGCCTACGGGCGCAGGGCCGCCACGAGGCGCAGCAGGAACCCGTCGAGGGCCGCCTTGTCGATCCAGCGCAGGACCGCGACGAGGTCGTGCTCGGGATCGCACCAGATCACGTTGTTGCCCGCCCCGAGGGCGCTGAAGGCCGAGGCCGGCAGTTGCGGCCTGGCGGCCGCGCCGCGGTTCAGCCACCAGAGGTAGCCGTAGCTGTCCAGCGTCGGGGACGGCGTCAGCATGGCGCGGATCCAGCGCTCCGAGAGGAGCTGCCGCCCGTTCCAGGCGCCGCCGCGGGCGACGAGGAGGCCGAAGCGGGCATGGTCGTCGGCCCCGATGAACAGGCCGCCGCCCCAGTGGCCGCCGCCGGGGACCGACTGGACCCGCGCGCCCGCGACCTCGACCCAGGCCGTGTCGTAGCCGTGCCACGCCCAGTCGCGGGAGGCGCCGATCGGATCCATGATCCGCTCGCGGAGCACCTCCGGGAGGGCCCGACCGAAGCGGCGCATCAGGCCGTACGACAGCAGGTTCACCCGGACGTCGTTGTACTCGTAGTAGGTGCCCGGGCGCCGCAGCGCGCGGGCCTCGCCCTTGCGGCTGTTGTCGGCGCCGGGGCCGATCTGCCGGAAATGGTCGACCTGATCGGACTTGCCGAACAGCGTGCCCTGCCACTCGCTCGATTGCTGCAGGAGGTGGCGCCACGTGATCGCGCCATTGTGCGGGCCGTCGAGCAGCGGGTCGGGGACGCTGTCCCGCACCGGCGCGTCGACGTCGGGGATCAGTCCGTCGTCGTGGGCGAGGCCGGCCAGCACCGCGAGGTAGCTCTTGGCGATCGAGAAGGTCATGTCCGGGCGGGCGGTGTCCCCCCAGGCGGCGACGCGCCGGCCGCCCTTCAGGATCACGCCAGCCGGGCCGCCCCGCGGACGCACCGGCCCGTCGATGGCGCTCCAGGGCCCCGTCTCGTTCCACTCGACGATCCCGACGTAGCGCCCGTCGGGATAGTACAGGCTGCGCGGCCACGCGCTCTCGTGGGCCTCCGCGAAGGCGACCGCGTCCGCGAGCCGCCCGGCATCGAGCCCCGCCGCACCCGGGTCCTGCTCCGCCCAGTCCTGCGTCGGCCAGTACGGCCCGGTCGCTTCGGTCACGCGCGTTCTCCCGACGGTCCTCTCCGGTGCGGACGCATGCAGGGCCTGCGCCGCGGATCGGACCATCCGTAGAGCCATCGCCCCCGCGGGGGCAGAGCGTGTGGCGCGGTTCGGGCCTCGCCCCGCGCACCGGAGCCGGATGTGTCAGCCCTTGCCGGTGAAGCGCACGGCGCAGCCCGGACGGGCCGCGACGAGGCCCGCGCCGCGCGCGCGGCCGAGGACCATGCAGGCCGTCGACAGCCCGTCGGCGGCGAGCCCCGTCGGCGCGGTCACCGTCACGGACGACAGGGCGCGCGGCGACCGGCCGGTGGCCGGATCGAAGATGTGATGGTCGGCGCGGTCGTCCGAGAAGCTCATGTTGTAGTCGCCCGAGGTCGCGGCGAAGCCCGTGAACGGGGCGATGACGGCGGCGACCGCGCCGGGATGGCGGGGATCGGCCAGCCCGAGGCGCCAGGGCGTGCCGTCGGGATGCGCGCCGGCGGCGCCGAACTCGCCGGTATCCACGAAGGCGTCCGCGATCCCGCGCGCCCGGAGCGCCGCCATGACCTGGTCGGCGGCATAGCCCTGGACCAGGGCGTTCAGGGTCAGGGCCGTCCCGGGCTCCAGGACGACGCGGTCCGTCCCCACCTGCACCCGCCGCCAGCCGACCCGCGCCAGGGCCGCGCGCAGGGCTTCAACCCCGGGGCGCTCGCCGCGGGCGGCGGCCTGGGCCCAGACCGGCCAGAGCGGCTGGACTGTCGGGTCGAAAGCGCCGCCGGTCTCGGCCGCGAGGGCGAGGGCGAACCGCAGCAGGACGACGAGGTGCGGGTCGGGGGCCTCGAGAACGCCATCGCGATTCAGCCGCGCCAGGGCGCTGTCGGACCGGAACAGGCTGGCGGCGTCCTCCACGGCGCGCATCGCCGCGAACCCGTCGCTCAGCGCCGCCTCGATGGCGGATGGGTCGGGCCCCGCGGCGGTCAACGCTACGGTGGTGCCGAAGGCGAGGCCGGCGCGGGTGCGCAGCGCCAGCCCCCTTGACGCCGCGGAGGCGCGGAACGCCGCGACGCCGCCGAGCGCGGCCAGCCCCGCGGCCCCGACGAGCAGCCGGCGCCGGCCGGGCGCGAAGCGGACCGGCGCGCTCATCCGACGGTCACCGGCCGGGGCGCGGCGCGGCGGCCCCGCTTGCGCGCCACCACCTGCGGCACGCACTGCCCGGGATCGTGGATGATCGTCACGCACTCCATGCACTGGAAGCACTCGGCGTAATCGACGCGGCCGGAGGGCGCGATGGCACCGTAGCGGCAGCGGACCTTGCAGAGCTGGCAGGGCGAGCCGCACTCCGCCCGGCGCGGGATCCAGTCGAGGATCCGGACCCGCCCGAGGAGGGCGAGGCCGGCGCCGAGCGGGCACAGGTAGCGGCAGAAGCCCTTGAAGACGAACAGGTTGAGGACCAGCAGCCCGGCCGCGTAGGCGACGAACGGCCATGCCCGGACGAAATACAGGGTGATGGCGGTCTTGAACGGCTCGACCTCGGACAAGGTGTCGGCGAGGGGCGACCCCGCCGCGGCCGCGCCGAGGATGCCGGCGAGGACGACGTATTTCAGCGACCGCAGTGCCCGGTCGAGGCCGGGCGGCACCGCGACCGGGCGGATGCGCAGCGGCCGGGCCAGCAGCCCGACGAATTCCTGGAGCGCGCCGAAGGGGCAGAGCCAGCCGCAGAACGTGCCGCGCCCCCAGGCGACCAGGGCAACCAGCGCGAAGGCCCAGAGCACCAGCGAGGGCGGATCGTAGAGCAGGAAGGCAAGGTCGTGGGTCACCGTGGCGGCCCGCACGAGGCCGACGAGGGTCACGATCGACAGCTGCGCCTGCGCGAACCAGCCGACGAAGCCGAGGGTCAGCGCCAGGAAGGCGAGGCGGAAGAGGGCGAAGCGGCGCCGGTCCGCCACCAGCGCGCGCTGTCGGCTCAGGACCGGCACCAGCACGGCGAGCATTAGCCCGATCAACGCGAGTTCGGGCGCCCGGGCCCGCCAGGGGTCGGTCCAGCTCGGCCCGTCATCCGGCCGGATCCGGGTGAACAGGTCGGCGGGGAGGGCGGTCTCGACCGTGAAAGTCCGGGCGATCTTCTCGGACAGGATCTGGCCGCGCTCGCGGACGATCGTCTCGGTCAGCACCCACGGCGCGGACGGGTCGAACCCGGCGGCCTGGTCGATCCGCAGGATCGTCCAGGGTCCGGGCGGCAGGCCCTCGGCGAGGCCGGCCCCGCGGCGCTCCACCGCCATGTCGCGGGCATTCACGATCAGGCCGCCCTGGCTGATCGCCAGCCTTTCGGGAACGGCGCCCAGGACGAACCGGTCGCCGACCGGGTTCTCGGGCGCGTCCTCCGGTCCGCCGCTGATCACCATCACAGCGTGGTTGCCGGGGCCGAGTTCGTGCATCAGCGCGTCGTAGCGGGTCGGCCCCAGCAGGTTGCGGCCGATCGCGGGCGGGTCCAGGGCGGCGACGTACAGGTCGGTCAGGGCGGCATCGGGCGGTCCCTCGGACGGGTCCGCCACGCCCGTGCCCCTGAAGGCCGACGCGGCATCGGCGTTCGTCACCGTCAGCCGCCTCACCCAGCCGCGGGCGAGGAGGTCGGCCAGGGCCAGGGGCTTGTAGAGATCGGGCTTGGCCTCGACCTTCAGCCCGACATTGGCCGCCCCGAAGCCGAGTTTCGCGCGGGCGACCGCCAGGGCCGAGGCGAGGATCGACTGGTTGATCACCCGGGTCGAGGCGGTGGCCATGGAGATGCCGTCCACCGTGGTCTGGGGCGCGGCGCCGGCGGCCCGTGCGTTCGGCCGGCCGACCCGGATCGCCTGCCGGGCCGAGAGGCCCGCATACTGCTCGACGAAGGCGAAGAGCGGCTCCGGGCCTAGGCCTTCGAGGAAGACCGGCTCGTGATGCGAGAGCACCGTCACGTCCCGGAAGGTGCCGTCGGGGGCGAGCGCGATCAGCAGGTCGGGAGGCGTGCCGCCGAAGCCGGGGATCGGCGCGAGATCGACGGATTCGAAGGCGTAGGCGAAGACCTCGTAGGACCCGGCCTGCTGCTTCAGGATGGGCCAGACCGGGAGCCTGTCGTCCTTCTCGCCGACGACCAGCGGAGGCGGGAAGTGTCGTTCGAGGGCGGCCCGATCGAGCTGGCCGGCGGCGGCGGGGTGCGCGAGCAGGACAGCGAGAAGCAGCAATGCGGCGCGCAGGAGCAGGCCCGCGCCCCGGCCACCACCCACCGCGGCCCGAGGCGCGGGCGGCTGCGGAGACGCTCCGCACCGCATCCGCCGGGCCTTCCGCCTGCCTCCGCCCCTGGCAGCGTCGGTCACGCATCCGGATTGAACACGGCCGCTGGCGGCAGAGCGCGACGGGCCCCCTCTCCCGTGCGGGAGAGGGCTGGGGTGAGGGATCGGAACGTCCAATATGGAGCACGCCGTCGACGTGCGGGTCCGCTGCGCCTTATCCGGATGCCGCACGTCCCTCACCCTGTCCCTCTCCCGCACGGGAGAGGGGACCCGCGCACCGTCCCGTAGCCGCGTCGCCGCTGCCGATGCGTGGATCCGATCGCCCTCACGGGAGCGGGTGATGCGGCCATGCGCAATCGCGGAAGATTCACGGCACCGCACCGGCGGCGCGCCCGTCCGGCGCCTGCGCGGGCATCATCGGCCGCGCCGCCGCGCCCCAGGGGAAGCGGCCGACCTTCACGGTCTTGATCGGCTTGAACGTCGCGGCGTCGATCACCGTCACGTCGCCGGAGACGCCGTTGGTGGCGAAGAGCCGCGTGCCGGCCGCGTTCAGGGCGAGCTGCCAGACCCGGCGGCCGACCAGGATGTAGCTCTCGACCGCATAGGTCGCGGTGTCCACCACCGCGACCCGGTCGGACGGCCCCAGAGCCACGAAGGCGTGGCGCCCGTCCTTCGAAAGCTGGATGCCCACCGGCTGGATCCGGTCGGCCGCGATCCCCTTCACGGCGAATTCGATCGTCCGCATCACCTGGCGGGTGGCGACGTCGATCACCGACACGGTGCCGCCGATCTCCGAGGATGCCCAGAGCCGGGCCCCGTCCGCCGTGAAGGCGGCGAAGCGCGGCCGCTGGCCGACCGGCGTGGCGTCCACCGCCGCCAGGCTCTTGGTATCGATCCAGTGGACCATGTTGGTGGTCTCGGAGGTCGTGACGGCGGTGCGGCCGTCCGGGCTCACCGCCACGCCTTCCGGCTCGATGCCGACATCGATCTGCGCCAGCACCTTGCGGCTCTGCGCGTCGACCACCGTGGTGGTGGCGTTCTCCTCGTTGGCGATGAACAGGGTGCGCCCGTCCGGCGCCAGGGCGAACTGCTCCGGATCCTCGCCGGAGGGCAGGTTGTGCCGCACCTCGCCGGTATCCGGATCGATCACCTGCACGGCATCGGAATCGCTGGCGCAGACGTAGAGGGCCTGCCCATCCTGCGAGAAGGTCAGCCCGCGGGGCCGACGGCCGACCGGAAAGGTGCGCAGCACCTCCAGGCTGTCGCCGTCGATCACCGAGACGGTGTTGTCGCGCTCGTTCGAGACGAAGATCTCCTCGGCCCGCGTGGGACCTGCGAGGCAGAGGAGCAGCGCAAGGGCGGCGAGCCGGCTCATCCTGGTGTCCCCGAGAAGGCGCGGCAGGCACTCTCGGGCTCGTCGAGGCCGAGGGTGTCGAGTTCCGTGCGGTGGTGGAGGAAGCCCTCGATCGGCGCCGTCGCGGTCACGGCCCCGGGCCAGAGCAGGAAGACCGGCTGGCGCAGCTGCCCGTCCCAGGCACGGAAGCTCAGGGGGCGCCCCTTGAAGCCGCCGATCTCGAAGCCGGGCGCCGTCAGGGCGGCGCGGACCGTCGCGGGATCGGCGCTGCGCGCCTTCACGGCCGCCTCGCCGACCGCATGCACCGCCATCCAGCCGGCCCAGTCGACGGGCCGCATGGCGCGGCCGGCGAGCTTCCGGAACCGGCCCTGGAGCTGCACGGCGGCCCAGGCTTCGACGGGGCGCCCCCAGGCGGCCGGCGCAAGGCCCTGGGTGCCGACCAGGGGGCGGGGGGAGGCGGTGTTGTAGTTCAGGCTCGCGCCGAACGCGCCCGCCTCGTCGGCCACCGCGACCACGTCGTGCTCGGGCCCGCGGGTCGGCAGGGCGAACTCGCGCAAAGCCGTGTCGCGGACGTCGCCGCCCTGCGGGTCGTAGCGCGACTCGGCGACGATCCGCGCGCCGAACTTCCGGGCGCTGCGCCTCAGCGCCTCGGCGTAGAGCGCATCACCCGGCGCCGGCCCGGTCACCAGCAGGATCCGGGACCAGCGCTTGAAGGCGAGGAACTGCACCAGCGCGTCGGCCAGCATGGCGCGGGACGGCAGGACGTGGAGCAGGTTCCGCCGGCAATCGGCGTCGCGCAGGCGCGTGTCCGGGGCGCCGATGTTGAGGAGCACGCTGCCCTTCGCCTCCGGCAGGTCGGCGAGGGCGAGGACGTCGGCGGCCGGCGCGTTGAGCACCACGAAGCGGCGGTCGGCGAGATCCCGGAAGGCCTGGCGGATGTCGTCGCCCGGCTCGACCACCTTCGCGTCGAGGCCGAAGCTCAGGCCGAGGAAGCGGCCCGTGGCGTTCGAATCCTTCAGGCCGAGTTCCGCGCCCTTCGCCCCCTCATCGGCGGGGATCGGATCCTCGTTGTTCAGCGGCACCGGCCGCTCGACCCGCCGCTCCAGGTACTGGATCGTCAGGGGCGGACCCGCCGGCGCGGGCGCGGCCCGCCCGGGCGAGACCGGCGCGAGAGCCGCCAGGACGACGGCCAGCCGCAGGGCGGCCTGCGGCCCTCCGCGTTTCCTGGCCCGTCGCGCACCGGAGGACACCATCCCCGCCCGTTTCCTCCAGCCCCGCGTCCCTTGTCGTTGAGCCGGAGTCTAGAAGCGGAGTTGTGCCCGCCGATATTGGACCAAGGTGCACCCATCAATCATGATGCAGTGCAACACAAGTCGTGGATGGCGATCAGCCTATAGATCCGTACCAAAGCATAATGGGTCCGCTGCCCGAACCTTGCTAACCCTCGTCCAACAACGAGGGGAGGCGGCGGATGCGCACCATGAAGACGGCGGCGGGCGGCATGCTCGCGGCGCTGGGGTTGGCCCTCGCCGCCGGCAGCGCCCTCGGACACGGCGACGTCCAGCCCCAGCCGGTCAACACCGACGGCCTGAAGCCGCTCGGCACCGAGTGGGTCGCCGAGAACCCCTACAAGGGCGACAAGCACGCCATCGCGATCGGCGCCTCGGGCTTCAACCAGAACTGCGCCCGCTGCCACGGCCTGGAGATGATCTCCGGCGGCCTCGCCCCGGACCTGCGCTACCTGCCGCAGGGCAAGGAGGGCGACGAATACTTCGTCGAGCGCATGAAGCACGGCGCCGTCATCAACGGCGTGACCAAGATGCCGGCCTTCGACGGGGTGATCTCGCAGGAAGGCCTCTGGGCGATCCGCAGCTACATCGAGTCGAAGCATGAGGAGTAGCGCGCGGCTCCTCCTCGCCTGCGGATTGCTTCTGGCTCTCCGGTTCCAGCCGGAGGCGGCCGCGCGCCCGCTCGATCAGGTCGTGGCGGACGGTACCCTGCGGGTGGCGGTCTACGGCGACAACGCGCCGTTCTCCGACGCGGGGACGGGCAAGGCCCGGGGTATCGATGCCGATCTCGCGCAAGCCATCGCCGACAGGCTGAAGGTGAAGCTCGACCTGCGCGTGGTCGATGCCGGCGAGAACGTGGATGGCGACCTGCGCCTGAACCTGTGGCGGGGCGATCTCGCCGGCACGCCCCTCGCCGACCTGATGCTGCACGTGCCGACCGACCGGCAGCTCGCCCTGCGCAACGAGCAGGTGTTCTTCACCGCCCCGTATGTCGAGCAGGAGATCGCCTTCGCGTACCGGAAGGACGCCCTGGAGAGCTTCGACCGGCTCGACGACATCGGCGACAGGACCGTCGCCCTGGAAGGCACCAGCGCCGCCGACCTGATGCTGCTGACCGCGCAGGGCGGCCGCTTCCGCCCGAACCTGAAGCATTACAAGAGCTTCGAGGAGGCCGCGACGGCCTATCTCGCCGGCGAGGCGCCGATCCTGGCGGGCACCCGCGCGGCGATCGAGGCCGCCCTGTTCGCCGCGAAGGCCCCGAAGGACGACAACCCGATCGCCACGATCCCCTCGACCGGGCTGGTGAAGACCCGCTGGGAGATCGGCGGCGCGGTGCGCACCGATTCCCGCGACCTCGCCTACGCGGTCGGGGACGCGATCACGGCGCTGAACGCGGACGGCGGCCTCAAGGCGATCTGCGAGACCTACGGCGTCACCTACACGCCGCCGAAGGGGTACTGAGCGGCGCTGAGCCGCTCTCCGGCGGAGGACGATGAAGGGAAGGAGAAATCACGGTCCGAAGCCGGATCTCCAAGTCTCAACGGCATCCTGAGGTGCTGCGCAGCAGCTTCGAAGGAGATCTGCAGGGATGGCGTGACCAGCTGGAGATCTCCTTCGAGGCCTACACTGTGCTCCGGCGCCTCAGGATGAGGTCGTGGGCCGGATATCGGCGTCTCTCGAACGGCCCGTTCGAGACCGGCGCGTCGAACGGACCCGGCCGTGCATTCCGTCCCCGACCGGCGCGGCGCGCCGGGGCGGCAGCTGTTCTTGGTTCACCGAATACTTTCTTATCGGCCATTGAACCGATGGTCTTATTGGACCAATGGCCAATAAGACTTTCCTGAGAACAGCGATAGCGTCGTTCTCCAAGGGGGCGCCCCGCGACTCGTGCGGATCGCGCCGAAACCCGAAAGCTCCGGCCGCAGGGACCGGAGACGATCACGGAGGAGACGTCATGAGAATGCGGACCCGGTTCCTCGCCGCGGTGGGCGTCGCCGCCCTCGTGGCGGGCGGTGCCCTGCCGGCCATGGCCCAGGGGGTGAGCGAGCAGGACATCATCAACGACGCCAAGACGCCCGGCGACGTCGTCACCTACGGCCTCGGGCCGCAGGCCCAGCGGTTCAGCCCGCTGAAGACCCTCAACCGCGACAACATCAAGAGCCTCGTGCCGGCGTGGTCGTTCTCGTTCGGCGGCGAGAAGCAGCGCGGCCAGGAGAGCCAGGCGCTGGTCAAGGACGGCATCATCTACGTCACGGGCTCGTATTCGCGCATGTACGCGATCGATTCCCGCACCGGCGAGAAGAAGTGGGAATACGATGCCCGCCTGCCGGAGGGCATCCTGCCCTGCTGCGACGTGGTGAACCGCGGCGCCGCCCTCTACAAGGACAACGTCTATTTCGGCACGCTCGACGCCAAGCTCGTCGCCCTGAACACCAAGACCGGCAAGGTCGTCTGGCGCAAGGACATCGACGACTTCAAGGCCGGCTACAGCTACACGGCCGCCCCGATCATCGTGAAGGGCAAGATCATCACCGGCGTGTCGGGCGGCGAGTTCGGCGTGATCGGGCGGATCGAGGCCCGCGACGCCGAGACCGGCGAGGTGGTCTGGAAGCGCCCCGTGATCGAGGGCCACATGGGCGAGCTCAACGGCAAACCCTCGACCATGACCGGCAAGGTCAACGAGAGCTGGCCGGGCGACATGTGGAAGTTCGGCGGCGGCGCCACGTGGCTCGGCGGCACCTACGACCCCGAGACCAACCTGATCTACTTCGGCACCGGCAACCCGGGCCCGTGGAACTCCTGGCTGCGGCCGGGCGACAACAAGTGGACCTCCTCGCGCCTCGCCCTCAACCCCGACAACGGCGAGATCGTCTGGGGCTTCCAGACCACCCCGCACGACGGCTGGGACTTCGACGGCGTCAACGAGTTCGTGCCGTTCGACCTGAACAAGGGCGGCAAGACCATCAAGGCCGGCGCCACCGCCGACCGCAACGGCTTCTTCTACGTCCTCGACCGCACCAACGGGAAGTTCATCTCGGCGACGCCGTTCGTCGAGAAGATCAACTGGGCCAAGGGCATCGATGAGAACGGCCGCCCGATCTACAACGAGGAGAACCGGCCCGGCGACCCGAGCAAGGCCCAGGGCGACGACAAGAAGGGCAAGTCGGTCTTCGCGGTGCCGAGCTTCCTCGGCGGCAAGAACTGGATGCCGATCGGCTACAGCCCCGACACCAAGCTGTTCTACGTGCCGTCCAACGAGTGGGGCATGGATATCTGGAACGAGCCGGTGAACTACAAGAAGGGCGCCGCCTATCTCGGCGCCGGCTTCACCATCAAGCCGGTCTTCGACGACCATATCGGCTCGCTCAAGGCGATCGACCCGGCCTCCGGCAAGGTCGTCTGGGAGTACAAGAACAAGGCCCCGCTCTGGGCCGGCGTGCTCACCACCGCGGGCAACCTCGTCTTCACCGGTACCCCGGAGGGCTTCCTGAAGGCCTTCGACGCCAAGACCGGCGAGGAGGTGTGGAAGTTCCAGGTCGGCACCGGCGTGGTCTCCTCGCCGATCACCTGGGAGCAGGACGGCGAGCAGTGGGTCGGCGTCGCGGCCGGCTGGGGCGGCGCGGTGCCGCTCTGGGGCGGCGAGGTCGCCAAGTCCACGGCCGGCATCAACCAGGGCGGCAGCTTCTGGGCGTTCAAGCTGCCGAAGACGGTGGCGGCGCGCTGACGGCGCGCAACCGAAAGCGTGTCGGCCTTCCCGGGCCGGCACGCCTGGGCCTCGGGGCGCGGCGTTCGTCTCAACACCCGCTTGCGCCCCGGGGCCGCATCGATCACCCTTCGGACCTCCCGCCCGCGGGTTCGGCGGATCCTGTGAGGATCTCGAGCGAAGGACCGAGGTCTGCGTGAATCTCCTCATCGTCGACGACCACCCGCTGTTCCGTGACGCCCTGGCGGCCACGATCCGCCTCGCGCATCCGGACGCGGTCCTTCACGAGGCGGACGGGATCGAGGCGGCCTGCGCGGTGCTCGCCGCGAATCGCAGCATCGACCTGACGCTCCTCGACCTCTCCATGCGGGGCGTGACCGGCTTCGACGGGTTGATCACCATCCGGGCGAGCTTTCCGCGGATCCCGATCCTGATCGTCTCCGGCCACGAGGATCCGCGCATCGTGCGCGAGGCGCTGCAGCACGGCGCGGCGGGCTTCGTCCCGAAGGCCATGGACAAGGCGACGCTCACCCGGGCGATCACCGAGGTGATGCGCGGGGCGCTGTTCCTGCCGCCGGGTCTCGCCGAGGCCACAACGCCCGCACCACGGAGCAAGAAGGCGCCGCTCCCCGAGCGCCTCGCCCGGCTGACACCGCAGCAATTGCGGGTGCTGATGATGATCCGGCAGGGCAAGCTCAACAAGCAGATCGCTCACGAACTGCAGGTCGGTGACTCGACCGTGAAGGCGCACGTCTCGGAAATCCTGCGCAAGCTCGAGGTCATCAGCCGGACGCAGATCGTGATCGATACGGCGTCGCTGGACTTCGACCAGATCCACAACACGCATCCGGCCTGACGGCGCGGCTGCGAGACCGCGACGCCCTTGATCGGCGCCCCCCGCTCCACCTCATCCTGAGGTGCCGGAGCGCAACGGAGGCCTCGAAGGCGGGCTCCAGCCAGCCGCGCGATCCCCGAAGCCCGCCTTCGAGCCCCGCTGACGCGGGCACCTCAGGATGAAGGGGCGGGATGGACTGGCCCGCTCACCGTTCCGCACACGTGCGTGCCGGACCCTGAGCTGCATTCCGCTGACGCTGCACACTCTCGCGACGAGGGACGTGCCCATTCGTTGCCCGCAACCCTGACCGACCACGATGTCACCCTGTCCAAATCGATATGATGCTATCTATCAGTATGTGAACTGATTGATCCGGCGTCTTCGCCGGGTCCTCGCGGCGGGGGATCAGACCGTGACCGACATCGACGATCCCAGGACGCGCGAGCGGCTGCAGCAGGCCATCACGCACGCGTTGCTGACGACGGGACGCCACTGGCGGCGCGCCGCCAACAATGTCGCGGAGGCGCATGGCCTGTCCGACGCCACCGCGCACCCGCTGATCATCATCGGTCGGATGGAAGAGGAACCGCGCCAGAACGTCCTGGCGGAGGCCGTCGGCATCGAAGGCCCCTCGCTGGTCCGCCTCCTCGACCAGCTCGCCGTCGCCGGGCTGGTGGTCCGCCGCGAGGATCCCTCCGACCGCCGCGCCAAGGTGCTGGGTCTGACCCCGCGCGGACGGCAGGTCTTCGAGGAGATCGAGGCGGCGCTCTCGACCCTGCGCGCGCGGGTCTTCGCTGAGGTCGACGACGCCGATCTCGAAGCGAGCCTGCGGGTCTTCGCGGCGCTCCAGCGCTACGGGCGGGAGGCCGCCGCGGCCGCCCCCGAGCTGGAGCCGGCGTCGTGACCCTTCCCGGATGGCGCGACTGGGCGTTCGCGCTGAAGACCTACGCGGCGGCGATGCTCGCCCTGTTCCTCGCGCTCTGGATCGACCTGCCGCGGCCCTACTGGGCGGTGGGCACCGTCTACATCACCAGCCAGGTCCTCTCGGGCGCGACGCGCGCGAAGGCCGTCTACCGCGTCGGCGGCACGGTGCTCGGCGCGGCGGTGAGCGTCGTGCTGGTGCCGAACCTCGTCAACGAGCCGATCCTGCTGAGCCTCGCGGTGGCCCTCTGGGTCGCGCTCTGCCTCTACGTCTCGCTCCTCGATCGTACCCCGGCGAGCTACCTGCCGATGCTCGCCGGCTACACGGCGGCGCTGATCGGCTTCCCCGCCGTCGAGGATCCCGGGGCGATCTTCGACACCGCCGTGGCGCGGGCCGAGGAGATCTCCCTGGGGATCCTCTGCGCCAGCCTCGCCGCCACGCTGATCCTGCCGCAATCGGCGGCCCCCCTGATCGTCGGGCGTCTGAATCTCTGGCTGGCGGAAGCCCGTGCGTGGATCCAGGGTGCCCTCGCGGCGGCCCGGGCACCGGAGGCTTCCGGGACGAGCCAGGGCCGGCGCCTGCGCCTCGCCTCGGACGCCCTCGGCCTCGATGCCCTCGGCCTCGCCCTGCGCAACGAAGCGACGGGTGCAGAGCGCGCCGCGGAGGCCTTCGCGCCGCTCCGGCAGCACATGCTGATGGTCCTGCCGATCGTCGCCGCCGTGGCGGATCGCGTCGAGACCTTGGAGCGGGCGGGCGCGCTGCCGGCGCGGGTCCGGTCGTTCCTGTCGGACCTCGCCGTCTGGCTCGCCGACGAGGCGGATGATCCGGAGCGCGCCGCGCATCTGCGCGGCCGGATCGACGGGTTCGAGCCGACCCTCGGCCGGAATCCGGACTGGACCACGCTGCTGCTCGCGAGCCTCGCGGCACGCCTGCGCGACGTCATCGACCTGCGGCAGGACCTGCGGGCACTCCGTGGCCACCTTGCAGCCGGGACGCCGCCGCGGGCGCCGCTCGCCTTCGCCTACACGGCCCGGGTCCGGTCCATCCGCCACCGCGACCATGGGCTGGCGGCGTTCTCGGCCTTCGGGGTGTTCGTGGGCCTGCTGGTCTGCTGTGCGATCTGGATCGCCACCGGCTGGCCCGACGGATCCGCGGCGCCGATGATGGGCGCGGTCGCCTGCTGCCTGTTCGCCGCGCAGGACGATCCCGCGCCGCAGATCCTGAGCTTCACCAACTCGGCGCTCGTCGGCGCCCTCGGCGCGGGCCTCTACCTGTTCGCCGTGCTGCCCCTCGCCACCTCCTTCGAGATGCTAGCCCTGGCGCTCGCGCCGGCCCTGATCCTGTGCGGCCTGATGATGACGCAGCCGCGCACCGCCCCGATGGGCATGGGCGCGGCGCTGAACGGCGCGACGCTGCTCGCCCTCCAGAACGGCTACAGCGGCGACTTCGCGCCCTTCGCCAACGGGGTGATCGCCTCGGTGGTGGGCATGTGGGTCGGCGCGGTGGTCACCCGGCTGATCCGCTCGGTGGGCGCCGGCTGGAGCGCCCGGCGGCTCGTGCGGATCAACCGGCAGAGCCTCGCAGCCGCCGCGGACGGGCGCGGCACCGGCCACGGCCTCGAACTCGCCGCCCTGATGCTCGACCGCATCGGGCTGATCGCCCCGCGGCTGGCGACGCTGCCGGCTGAGACGTCGGCTTCCGTGGGCGACCTGCTGGCCGATGTCCGGGTGGGCATCAACCTCGTGGAGGTCCGTCGGGTGCGCCGGCGGCTGACGGGTCCGCCCCGGACCGCCGTCGACCGGGCCCTCGCGCTGGCGGCGCGCCAACTCCGCGGCCGGACCGGACGGCCCGATTCGGCGCTCCTGGCGGCGCTGGACGACGGGCTCGCCGCCGTCGCGGATGCGGCCCCCGCGCCGGAGCGGCGGGCCGCCCTGATCGGACTCACCGGCCTGCGCCGCGGGCTCTTCCCCGACGCGCCGGCCTACCGGGCGGCGCCCCCCGCGCGGGACGACCGGGAGATGGCGGCATGATGGGCGAGATCGACCTCTACGGCGTGTTCGTGCCGGGCCTCGCGCTCTGGATGGCCATCGCCTTCGCGCTCAGCCTGCCGCTCCGCCGTCTCCTGTCGGCGACCGGCTTCTACCGCCTCGTCTGGCACCGGCCGCTCTTCGACCTCGCCCTCTACGTCGTCCTGCTCGGCGGCGTCGTGACCCTCGCCCACCGGACCCTGCAATGACCGCCCTGTTCTCCGTCCTCGGCCGCCTCCTGGTCACCCTCGGCATGGTCGCCGCGGCGCTGATCGTCGGCCTCGGCCTGTGGGACTACTACATGGATGCCCCCTGGACCCGGGACGGGCGCGTGCGCGCCGACGTCGTGGCGGTGGCCCCCGACGTGTCCGGCCTCGTCACCGAGGTGCTGGTGGAGGACAATCAGGTCGTGCGGAAGGGCGACGTCCTGTTCCGCATCGATCCGGACCGGTTCCGCATCGGGCTGCGGCAGGCGGAGGCGATGGTGGAGGGCCGCAAGGCCACCGCCGAGCAGACCGCCGCCGACTATGCCCGCTACAGCAAGCTCTCCGACGCGGCCGTCTCGCAGCAGAAGGTCGAGGCCACCAAGGCCGCCGACCTGTCCGCCCAGGCGGCCTACGAGCAGGCCCTGGCCGACCGCGACCTCGCCAAGCTCAACCTGGAACGCTCGGCGGTGCGGGCCTCGGTCAACGGCCGGATCACCAACATGGAGCTGCGTCCGGGCGCCTACGTCACCACGGGCCGCGGGGTCATGGCGCTGATCGACCGCGACACCGTCCGGATCGAGGGCTACTTCGAGGAGACCAAGCTGCCGCGCATCCGCGTCGGCGCGCCGGTCAACGTCCAGCTGATGGGCGAGGACGGCGTGCTCACGGGCCGCGTGGCGAGCATCGCGGGGGGCATCGGCGAGACCGGTCGCAGCGACGCCACCAACCTGCTGGCGAACGTCAACCCGACCTTCTCGTGGGTGCGGCTGGCCCAGCGCATCCCCGTGCGGATCACCCTCGACGGCGGCCCGGCGGACCCGCGGCTGGTCAGCGGCCGGACCGCGACGGTGTCGATCGCGCCGTCGGCGGGCGGGGAGGCCCTGCGCTGGCCCTGGACGGCGTGGCGGGAGGCGCTCGCCCGCTAAAGGCGACCGAACATTCCCGGCGCCGCGGGGTTGCCCTGACACGACCCACCATTGTCAGGAGTCCCCATGAAGACGATCCTCGCCCTCGCCACATCCCTCGTGCTCGCCACGTCCGGCGCGGCGCTGGCTCAGGCCCCCCAGACCGGCGGCGCCAACCAGGGCAACGTCAACAAGTCCGGCGCGGTGGGTGGCACCGGGACGGGAGCCGGCTCCATGGAGAGCACCGGCTCCACCGGCACCGGCATGGCGCCCGGCACCAGCGGCGGCCCGCGCGTCAGCACCCCGGGCGCGCCCGCCGGCAGCAGCTCGGGCAACGGCGCCACGGGCAGCGGCGCGGCGCCGAGCGGGAAGTAAGACGCACCGGTTCTCCCTCCTCCGCAGGGGAGGGAGAACCAATCAGGCCCCGATCCGAGTCGACCTGGGACGCGGCCCTACGCGCCGAGGCCGCCCACGCAGAGGTACTTGGTGTTCAGGTAATCCTCGATACCCTGATACGAGCCCTCGCGGCCGAGGCCGGATTCCTTCACGCCGCCGAAGGGCGCCACCTCGGTGGTGATGATCCCCTCGTTGATCCCGACCATGCCGTATTCCAGCGCCTCCGCCACCCGGAAGGTGCGGCCGAGGTCGCGGGTGTAGAAGTAGCAGGCGAGCCCGTACTCGGTGTCGTTGGCCATGCGGATCGCCTCGGCCTCGTCGCGGAACCGGAACAGCGGCGCCAGCGGTCCGAAGGTCTCCTCCCGGGCCACCGCCATGGCGGGCGTGGCGCCGGTGATCACGGTGGGCTCGAAGAACTGGCCGCCGAGCGCGTGCCGGTGGCCGCCCGCGATCACCCGGCCGCCCTTCTCGAGCGCGTCGCGGATATGCGCCTCGGTCTTCTCCACCGCGGCCATGTCGATCAGCGGCCCCTGGGCGACGCCGTCCTCGACGCCGTTGCCGACCTTCAGGCGGTTGGCCGCCTCGGCCATCTTCTCGGCGAAGGCGTCGTAGATCCCGTCCTGCACCAGGAAGCGGTTGGTGCAGATGCAGGTCTGGCCGGAATTGCGGTACTTGGCGAGCATCGCGCCGGCCACCGCCTTGTCGAGGTCGGCGTCGTCGAACACGATGAAGGGTGCGTTGCCGCCCAGCTCCATCGAGACCTTCTTCACCGTGTGGGCGGCCTGCTCCAGCAGCACCTTGCCGACCTCGGTGGAGCCCGTGAACGTGATCTTCTTGACGAGCGGATTGCCGGTCATCTCGGCGCCGATGGCGCGGGCCGAGCCGGTGAGAATGCTCACTACACCGGCCGGGAAGCCGGCGCGCTCGCACAGGACGCCCCAGGCGAGGCCCGAGAGCGGGGTCTGCGAGGCGGGCTTGATCACGATCGGGCAGCCGGCGGCCAGCGCCGGGGCGATCTTGCGGGCGATCATCGAGGACGGGAAGTTCCACGGCGTGATCGCCGCCACCACGCCCACCGGCTCCTTGGTGACGAGGATCTTGCGGTCGCCCCAGGGGGAGGGGACCACGTCGCCGTAGACGCGGCGCGCTTCTTCCGCGAACCACAGCACGTAGGCCGCCGACATGGCGACCTCGCCGCGGGACTCGGTCAGCGACTTGCCCTGCTCGGCCGTGAGGATCTGGGCGAGGTCCTCCTGATGCTCGGTGACGAGCGCCGCGAGCTTGCGCAGCAGCACGGCGCGCTCGTTGGCGGTCTTGGCGCGCCAGGCCGGGTAGGCCGCGTGGGCGGCCTTGATCGCCTGGGCCGTCTCAGCGGCTCCGGCATTCGGCACCCGGGCGATCAGGGCGCCGGTCGCCGGGTTGGTGACGTCGATGCTGCCGGAGCCGGCCTTCGACCATGTGCCGCCGATCAGGCAGGCATCGACCAGCAGGGCGCGGTCCGTCAGGGCGGGGGTCTCGAACTCAGGCATCCAACGGTTCCTTCGGCGGCTGCGATCTGTCGGGCTGGGACAGGCCGGGGCGCGGCTTGAGGGGCACGCTCTGGGCGGTGTTCCGCGCCTGCGCCTCGGCTTTGGTCTCGAAGACATGGGGAGCCAGATCGCGGCTCGCCAACGAGGCGCCGAGTTTCAATCGCAGGAACGCGCTCGTGGTGTACCGCGACGCGGTCTCGTAATAGCGGTTCTCGAGATAGGCGATCGCCGAGAAATAGGCGTCGCTCACCGTCGGGTCGATCTCGAACCCGTCGTAATTGGCGATCAGGTGGACCTTGCGGCCGATCTCCTGGCAGGCGCGCTCGTATTCCCGGCGCACCAGCTCGACATCGTCGATGGTCCGCACCTGGAAACCTTCCAGGTTCGAGAACAGGATGTTGCGCTCCGGGTCGTAGCTGATCCGCTCCGACAGCGAGAGGCCCAGCAGCCAGGGCTCCAGGGCCATCACGGCCTCGCGGAACAGGCGCGGATCCATCGGTTTCGGGTCCTGCACGATGGGCGCGAAACCCATCTGGCCCAGGATGTCCCGCGCGACGTCGATGCCCGGCGCGACCTCCACGAGCTCCATGCCGGCCCGCGTCCGCCGGAAGACGCAGCGCTCGGTCACGTAGAGCACCGGCTGGCCGCGCTCGGCCGCGTAGGCCCCCGAGAAGGTCACCTGCTCCACCGCGGCGATGAACTTCCGGGAGCGGCCCTCGGTGAGGATCCGGATGCCGCCATCCTCCACCGCGACCTTGAGCCCGTCGGCCGTGAAGGTGCCGGCGAAGACGAGGCTCTTGGCGTTCTGCGAGATGTTGATGAAGCCGCCCGCGCCCGCGAGCCGCTTGCCGAAGCGGCTGACGTTGACGTTGCCTTCGGCGTCGCACTGCGCGAGGCCCAGGCAGGCGAGGTCGAGGCCGCCGCCGTCGTAGAAATCGAACTGCTGGTTCTGGTGCAGCACCGCGGCCGGGTTCAGGGCGGCGCCGAAATCGAGCCCGCCCTGCGGCAGGCCGCCGATCACGCCGGGCTCGGCGGTGAGCGTCAGGTATTTCAGCACCCGCTCCTCGGCGGCGACCGCCGCGACGCCCTCCGGCATGCCGATGCCGAGATTGACCACGCCGCCCGGCGGCAACTCGAAGGCGCAGCGCCGGGCGATGACCTTGCGGGCATCGAGCGCCATGGGGGCGATCCGGTCGAGGGGCACCCGCTGGCGGCCCGTGAAGGCGTGGTTGTAGGGCGTGCCGTAGGTCTGGCGGTGGTTCTCGGGCTGGCTGAGCACCACGCAATCGACCAGCACGCCGGGCACCTGCACCTCGCGCGGGTTGAGCGAGCCGGCCTCGGCCAGCCGCTCCACCTGCGCGATGACGAAGCCGCCCGAGTTCTTCGCCGCCATGGCGGCGGCGAGGTTGTCGAGGGTGAGCGCCTCGCGCTCCATGGTGATGTTGCCGGCGGGATCGGCCGTGGTGCCGCGGATCAGCGCGACGTTGATGGGAAACGCCTTGTAGTGGAGCCAGGATTCGCCGCCGAGCTCGACCACGCTGACGAGGTCCTCGTGCGTCACGGCGTTGAGCTTGCCGCCCTCCAGCCGCGGGTCCACGAAGGTGCGCAGGCCGACCTTGGTGATGTGGCCCGGCGTGTGGGCCGCGATCTCCCGGTAGAGGTGCGAGACCACGCCGAGCGGCAGGTTGTAGGCCTCGATCAGGCCCTCGACCGCCATGGCGCCGAGCTTCGGCACCAGGGCCCAGTGGCCGCCGACGACGCGGCGGACGAGGCCCGGGAGCGCCAGCCGATTGAGGCCGCGCTCCTTGCCGTCGCCGGGGGCGGCGGCGAACATCAGACCGAGCCCGTGCGGGCCGGCGCCGGATTCGAAGCGGCGGGCGAGCGCCAGGATCAGCTCGTCGGGCGTGCCGATGCCGACGAAGCCCGACACCGCCACCATGTCGCCGTCCTGCAGGATGGCGACCGCCTCGTCGGCGCTGACGATCTTGTTCTTCAGGCTGCCCATCGGGTGATCCTCGGCGCCCGGGATGCGGCCGGAGCGGCTGCGCTCGCCCTTCTCCGGGAAGCGACGATGTCCATCGGCCCGGATTGAACGCTGGCCTCCGCGGCAGATCGCGAGGCGCCCCCTCTCCCGTGCGGGAGAGGGTCGGGGTGAGGGACGGGACGCGTCAGGATGGAGCACGCCGTCGAAGCACCGTCAGGTCGCGCCTTTATCGGACGGACCTGATCCCTCACCCTGTCCCTCTCCCGCACGGGAGAGGGGGCCCGCGCTTGATCCCGCCGCCGCGGCGCCGCCCACGATGGGTGTGTCCACCGGACACCCCCGCAGTGGGGGGAGGGGAGGGGCGTCCTGCTCATCGAGAACCGTCGGGCCGACATCCTACCCCCGCTGGCCGAGCCAGTCGGCGATGCCCGACCCAAGCAGCTTCTGGGCCTTGCCGCCGACGAACACGCCGACATGGCCGCCGGGCAGCCCCATCTCGGTGTAATCCGCGGTGCCGATCTTGTCCTTCAGCGCCTGCGAGGTGGCGGGTGGGATGATGTGGTCGTCCTGGGCGAAGACGTTCAGCACCGGGCATGTGATGGCCTTCAGATCCACCGTCCGGCCGCCGAGCTCGAAGGCACTCTGGACCAGCTTGTTGTCCTGGTAGAGATCCTTGAGCCACTGCTTCGCCGCCTCGCCGGGATGGTCCGGACGGTCGGCGATCCACTTCTCCATGCGCAGGAAGTTCAAAAACTTCTTCTTGTCGTCGAGGGCGTCGAGCAGGTCGAGGTTGTACTTCGTCAGGGTGCGCATCGGCGTCATCATGGAGAACACCGAGCCCATGAAAGCGCCGGGCAGGGAGCCCTGCGCGTCGATCAGCCGGTCCACGTCCTCGGGCGTCAGCGAGCGCGTCCAGACATTGATGAAGCCGTGGCCGGCCCGGTTCTCCCGCGTGTCGGCATGGAAGTCGATCGGCGTGATGGTCAGCACCATCGCGTTGACGGTCTCGGGGTAGAGCGCCGCGTAGCAGGTGGTGAAGACCCCGCCCTCGCAGATCCCGAGCAGGCTGATCCTGTCGCGCTTCGCCGCCTCCTGGATGACGGCGACGCACTCGGCGAGGTAGCCGTCCACGTAATCGTCGATGGTGACGTAGCGGTCGGCCCGGCCGGGATTGCCCCAATCGACCACGTAGAGGTCGAGGCCGAGATTCAGTAGGTTGCGGACCAGCGAGCGGTCCTCCTGCAGGTCGGCCATCGTGTAGCGGCCGATCAGGCCGTAGACGATCAGGACCGGCGGCAGGCCTTTGCTCTCGGCGAGGGGCCGGTAGCGGTAGAGCCGGACCTTGTCCTGGCTCCAGACCAGATCCTTCGGCGTGGTAGCGATCGCGACGTCGGCGTCGCTGACATCGGCGAACAGCTTGGCCCCCTCGCTGATCCGGCGGCCGAGGGTGCCGACTTCGGCCAGCAACGCGGCGGGTGTGAGATTCAGCGGAGCGGCCGGCCCCTTCGGGCTTTCCTGGTCAGCCATGGGCTTCCTTCCCGACCTCTGAACCACCCGCCTGCGCGACCTTGCCGGCCTGCCGGCGCTCGCGGCGGAGCGCCCGCACCTCGCGGCGCAGCTCGGTGAGGCTCTTGTGGACGTCGTCGAGCTCGGCCCGGGTCGGCTGGCCGTAGAACTCGGACAGGAAGGCCGCGACGTCCTGCTGGGCGAGCCGCAGATCGGTGGAGGCCCGCAGCACCGCCCGCTGCGAGGCCAGGAACTTGTCCGAGCGCTGGACCTCCAGCAGGACCGCGTTGGCGGTCTCGATCCAGCGCGTCATCATCTCCCGGGCGGAGGCGAAGCTCTCGCCGCGCTCGGCGCGGGCATTGGCCTCCTGGGCGAAGGTGCCGGCGGCACGGGTCCAGGCGTCCAGCATCACGGCCTGATGCTCGCTCTGCGCTCGCCGCAGCGTCGCCCAGGCGGTGAACAGGGCCGCGTAGCGCCGCTCGGTCTGCCACAGGTCGGCGAGCTGCGGGCCCTCGGCCATGCGGGTCAGCGCGGCGTCGAACTCGCCCGAGCCGCCGAGCCAGGCCTGGGGATCGAAGATCCGGGCGAGCACCGCCCCGGCGGTCGGGTCCGGCGCCCCGGGGCCGCCCTGGAGCGATGTCGCGAGTGTCTGCGAGAGGGTGTTGGCGGCGGTCCAGGCCTCGGTGAGCTTGGACTGGGCGGCAGCCATGCCGGCGAGATCGGGCGCCGGAAAGGTCGGCCAGCCGAAGCCGGGCGCGGATGGCCCCAGACCCTGCGTGAAGAAGCCCGTGCCCGCCCGGGTCCAGAACTCGCCCATCGCCCGGAACGCGTCGAACTGGTCCATGCTGGCGTTTCTCCTCACAGCCCTAGGGCTGAAACGTCGCCTCCGTCCTTGCGAGCGGAGCGAAGCAATCCAGCAGCGTCTCGCTTGGCGAGGGCGCGCTGCCCTGGGTCGCTTCGCTGCGCTCGCGATGACGGCGTGGCCGGGACTGGCCGAGCGGCAGTCCAGCGCCGCTTCCGCCCTCACGCCGCCGGGCGTGCCTCGCCCAGCGCCTCGGCGTAGATCGCGAAGGCGTCGTCGTAGGTGACCTCGCGCGGGTTGTTCACGAGGAGCCGCGTCTGCTTCATCGCGTCGGAGGCCATGCGCTCCAGATCCTGCCGGGCGACGCCGACCTCGGCGAGGGACGCCGGAACCTTGCAGTCGCGGCAGATCGCGTCGAGGCTCTCCACGAAGCGCTTGGCGGCCTCGGACGGCGGCAGATCCGCGGCCGCGGGATCGAGGATCGGCGCCAGCTCGGCGTAGAGCGCCTCCGCGTGCGAGAGGTTGAAGCGCATCACGCCCATCAGCACGAGCGCGTTCGAGAGCCCGTGCGGCACGTGGAAGATCGCCCCGACCGGGTAGGCCAGGGCGTGGACCGCCGCCACCGGCGCGTTGGCGAAGGCCATGCCGGCGAGCATCGAGCCGAGCAGCATGCCGGAGCGCGCCTCGAGATTCGCCCCGTCCGTGCAGGCGATGCGGATGTTGGCCGAGAGCAGCGCCAGCGCCTGCTTGGCGAGCTGGTCGGAGATCGGGTTCTTCTTGTTCTTGCTGGTGAAGGCCTCGATGGCGTGGACCATGGCGTCTATGCCGGTCGCCGCGGTGACGTGCGACGGCAGGCCGAGCGTCAGCTCCGGGTCGAGCACCGCCCAGTCGGGCAGGAGTTTCGGGGCGACGACGCCCTTCTTCTCGGTGGTCGGCGTCGTGACGATCGAGATCGGCGTCACCTCCGAGCCGGTGCCGGCGGTGGTGGGAACGAGGATCAGCGGAAGCCGGTCGCCCGTGGCGAGGCCGACGCCGTAGATCGCGTCGAGCGGCTCCTCGGACTTGGCGAGGTAGGCGACCAGCTTGGCGGTATCGAGCGCCGAGCCACCGCCGATCGACAGGACGAGGTCGGTCCCGAGTTCCCGGGCGCGCTTGGCCGCCGCCTCGATCACCGTGGAGGGCGGATCGGCCACCACGTCCTCGTATACGTCGAGGGTGACGCCGGCCGCCGCCAACGCCGCCTCGGCGGCCTGGGTCAGCCCGGCGCCGCGCACGCCCTTGTCGGTGACCAGCAGGACGCGCTTCGCCCCGAAGCGGCCGACGATCTCGGGCAGCTTCCTGGAGGCGCCGGCCTCGAACAGCACGTTCGGCGTGGTCTGGAAGGTGAACGGGTTCATCGCGCTGCCCTGTCTTGGTCCCGACCCAACTGCGACACCAGCCTCACTCGGCCGGCTCGAAATCCTTCACCTTGGCGCGCAGCTCGTCGACCAGCACGCGGGTGTTTTCGGAATAGTCGATCGGGACCGCCACGAGGTGGACGCCGCCCGCCGCGAAGGCCCGGTCGAGGGTCGGCACGAGGTCGTTGACCGACTCGACCCGGTGGCCGGTGGCCCCGTACGACTTGGCGTAGAGCACGAAGTCCGGGTTGCTGAAGGTCATCCCGTAATCGGCGAACTTGTCGACCGCCTGCTTCCAGCGGATCATCCCGTAGGCCGCGTCGTCCAGCACCAGCACCACGAGGTTGAGCTTGAGGCGGACCGCGGTCTCCATCTCCTGGCTGTTCATCATGAACCCGCCGTCGCCGCACACCGCCATGACGCGCCGGTTCGGGTAGAGCATCGCCGCCATCATGGCCGAGGGCAGGCCCGCGCCCATCGTGGCCAGCGCGTTGTCGAGGAGCAGCGTGTTGGCGACGTAGGTCCGGTAGTTCCGGGCGAACCAGATCTTGTACATCCCGTTGTCGAGGCAGACGATGCCGTCCTCGGGGATCACCCGGCGCACGTCGCGCACGAGCCGCTGCGGCGTCACCGGGAAGCGGTCCTCGCCGGCCCGGTCGGCGATGTGGTTGAGGATGTGCTCGCGCAGGTGGAGCAGGGCGCCGGCGTTGGGGAGCTTGCCGTCGAGTTGGTCGGCGAGCAGCTTCAGGGTGGGGCCGAGGTCGCCCACCACCTCGGCGTCGGGATAGTAGACCTGCTCGACATTGGCCGGCATGTAGCTGATGTGCAGGACCTTCTGGTCGTGCTGGCCCATGAAGAAGGGCGGCTTCTCGATCGTGTCGTGGCCGATGGCGATGATCAGGTCGGCCCGGTCGATCGCCTCGTGGACGTAGTCGCGCTCGGAGAGCGCCGCCGTGCCCATGTAGAGGTTCGTGCCGCTCGCCACCGTGCCCTTGCCCATCTGGGTGGTGAAGAACGGGATCTGGGTCCGCTGCACGAAGCCGCCGAGTTCGCCGGTGGCCCGGGGGCGGCTCGCGGCGGCGCCCAGCATGATCAGCGGGCGCTCGGCCTTCAGGATCATGGCGGCGGCGCGCGCGATAGCGGTGGGATGGGCCACCGGGATGTCGATCGGGTGCGAGGGCACGAGGTGGGCCTCGGCCTCCTCGGCCGCGATGTCCTCGGGCAGCTCCAGCAGCACCGGGCCCGGCCGCTCCTCGGTGGCGACCCGGAAGGCGTCGCGCACGATGGTGGGGATCGAGGAGGCCGAGACGATCTGCCGGGCCATCTTGGTGATCGGCTTCATGGAGCTGATCACGTCGACGATCTGGAACTTGGCCTGCCGCGACGACAGGATGCCCTTCTGGCCGGTGATGATGATCATCGGCATCGCGCCGAGATGGGCATAGGCGGCGCCGGTGGAGAAGTTCAGCGCGCCGGGACCCAGGGTCGAGAGGCAGACGCCGGGGCGGCCGGTGAGGCGGCCATGGGTGGCGGCCATGAAGCTCGCCGCCTGCTCGTGGCGGGTCAGGATCAGCTCGATCTCGGAGTTGCGCAGGGATTCGACGACGTCGAGATTCTCCTCGCCGGGAATCCCGAAGATTCGGTCGACCCCCTCGTTCTCGAGGGCGGCGACAAGGAGATCTGAACCCTTGGGCATGCGAAGTCTCGCTGATGCAACGGCGTTCCCGGAACGCCCCGTCCACTTCCGGAACTCTGATCGCGACGCTGTGAACGGCCCGGCACCCGGAAACGCCCCGCGAATACTCGGTTCGTTAGAGGGCTCGCCTATAGAGTGGTCAAGGGCCGTTCGGGCCCGGGACGTCACAGAGCGGGGCCGATGCTACCGTATGGAAATCGCTCCCGGCTCGGGGGGGAGACCCGTACGGCCGCGGCCGCCCTGCATGCCGCGATGGGACATCGATGGATCGCATCGAGAGCGACAGGACTGCCCCGGAAACCGGCGTCTCCGACGCCCCGGGTATGGACTCGGTGCTCGCGCCGGTCGCGGAGTTTCCGCGGATCGACCTCCGCGTGGGCGTCGAGGCCTGGGACAAGCGCCGCAAGGCCGGCAAGCGGCTGCGCGCCGAGGTGCCCCATGCGAGCCAAGCCACGCTGGATCCCGGTCCGGACCGGCCCGACCCGATCGCCCTGATCGAGGCCGCGCATAAGGGCCGTCAGCCGCATCTGATCCCCTTGCGGGTCGCCCGGATGGCGTCCTCGCCCTTCGCGTTCCTGCGCGGGGCCGCCCATGTCATGGCCTGGGACCTGTCGCGCGGGCCGCGCAGCGGCATCGACGTGGTGATGAACGGCGACGCGCACACGGACAATTTCGGCCTGTTCGGTACGCCGCAGCGCGACGTCGTCCTCGACCTCAACGATTTCGACGAGGTCACGATCGGCCCGTGGGAATGGGATCTCAAGCGCCTCGCGGCCGGCCTCGCGGTCGCCATCGCGGATGCGGGCGCGCCGGCGGCCGAGCGGCGCGCTTCCGTCATGGAGGCGGTCTCCGGCTACCAGCACACGATGCGGCGCCTGGCGCCGCAGGGCTCCCTCGACGTCTGGTACCAGACCACGCGTGCCGACGCGCCGCACATCGCCGGATTGCAGATGGATGCCGAGGCCCGGGCCGTGGTGCGGCGGGCCGTCGACAAGGCGCGGCGGCGGAACAACCGCAGCCTCCTCGCCCAGGTCGCCGAGCGGCGCACCGACGGCAGCTGGCGCCTGCAAACCGATCCGCCGATCTTGACGCCCGTGGACGAGGCGACCCGCGAGGGCGTCGTCACCGGTCTGGAGCGCTACGCCGAGACCCTGCCGCGGGAGCGGCGCTTCATGCTCGACCGTTACCACGTGGTCGATGTCGCCCATCGGGTCGTCGGCGTGGGCAGCGTCGGGACCCGCGCCTACCTGGCGCTGCTGTTCGGCAATTCCGACGCGGACGCACTCTTCCTCCAGGTCAAGGAGGCGGTCCGTCCGGCGCACGCGCCGTACCTGCCGCGGGTGCCGGCGCCCTTTTCCGGGCACGAGGGCGAGCGCGTGATCTACGGCCAGCGCCTGCTCCAGGCGGTGGGCGATCCGCTGCTCGGCTGGACCAGCATCGCGGGCCGCCCGTTCTACGTCCGGCAGATGAAGAATCTGAAGGGCGCGATCCCGCTGGCGCGGATGTCCGGCGCGCCGCTCCTGACCTTCTCGTACGCCTACGGCACGCTCCTCGCCCGCGCCCATGCGCGGACCGGCGATGCGGCGGCGATCGCCGGCTATTGCGGCAGCGGCAAACACGACGACCTCTGCGCGGCGATCGCCGACTGGGCCGCGGCCTATGCGGAGCGCAATGCGGCCGATTTCGCGCTGTTCCGCGCGGCGATCGCGAGCGGCCGCCTGGAGACCGCGGACGATCCCTGCCTGTGAGCGCCAAGCTGTGAGCGCCGAACTCAGAGGATGCCGGGGGCGGGCGGTTCGTGGGCCAGCCGGACCAGCAGATCCCGGAGCCAGCGATGGGCCGGGTCGTGGTCGTACGAGGCGTGCCACAGCATCGACACGGCCACGTCGTCGAGGGGCACCGGCACGGGGCTGACGCTGAGCGCGAGAGCGTTGGCGAAGGAGGTGGCGAGCCGGGCGTGCATCGTGGCGATCACCGGCGCCGCCCGGACCATGAACGGGACGACGAGGAAGCGCGGGGTCGTCACCGCCAGGATGCGCGAGCGGCCGATCAACGCGAGGGCGTCGTCGACCACCCCGTGGGCGGTCTCGCGCAGGGATGTCAGCACGTGGGGGAAGCGCAAGTAGTCGTCCAGCCCGATCGGCGGCTCCAGGCCGATCAGCGCGGCGTTGAACAGCACCACGTAGCTGTCGCGGTAGAGGAGGCGCTGCTTGTGGTGGAGCTGCCCCTCGGAGAACAGGCCGATGGCGAGATCGACCTGGTCGGCGTCGAGTTCGTCGAGGATCCGGGTCCGGTCGACCGAGCGCAGCAGGAGCCGGATGCCGGGCGCGTCCCGGCGGAGCTGCGCGATCAGCCGCGGCCCGAGCAGCGCTTCGACGCTGTCCGGCAAGCTCACCGTGAAGCTGCGCTCGACGGTGGCCGGGTCGAACCGCTCCTCCCGATGCACCAGCGCCTGCACCTGCCGGAGGGTGGCCCGCAGCGGCTCGGCGATCTTGAGGGCGCGCGGTGTCGGCCGCATCCCGTCCGGCGCCCGGGTCAGGAGTTCGTCGTCGAACAGGCGGCGCAGGCGGGCGAGGCTCGAACTCATCGCCGACTGACCGATCCCCACCCGTGCGGCCGCCCGCGTGACGCTGCGCTCGTCGAGCAGCGCATCCAGGGCCACCAGCAGGTTCAGGTCGATCCGGCTGAGATCGATATGGTCAATGGCCACGGGCGGCGCGATCGATGAGGATTCGGACCGCCGACATAGCAGACGCGGCCGCTTCCCCGTCATCCCGGTGCTGCTGCGCGGAGCCCGGGATCCGGACGCGCCGACCGCGACACCGGATTTCCGGCGCGCCCGCGGCGCCCCGGAATGACGGCTCGGGCACAGGCCCTGTCCCGCGCGCCACGCCGCCCGCACCTTGACAATGTTCCTATTTTGTGCTTCCTGACCGCACCTGTCCGCGGCGGCCCGGGAGCGATCCCGGGGCGTCCTTCGGGGACCCGCCCGGTGGCTGACCGGGCGGGTCCGGGGGCGGGGCGGCGCCCGCGTCGGTGGCTTTCAGCCGCCATCGCCCCGGGCGGCGGACCGGTGCGGGGCGTGTCTCGGAAGCGGGCGTGAGACCGGGCGGCAGTTTGCCCGGCGGGGTCGAGGAAATGCCCCCGCGCCGACCCGCCTCTGGGCCGACCCTGAGCGACCTGCGGACCCGCCCACTACGAGGCGGGGGGCGGCTGGAAGGCCACGGCGCTGATGCGGGTTCCGGAGGTGCGGGCACGGCGTGCCTGGGCCTCGCCCGAGACCGCTAACAGGGAGTCGCAGGACCGGGGCGCTGG
>NZ_FPBW01000030.1:0-13878 GCF_900116795.1 Methylobacterium sp. UNCCL125
TAGGCGCCGGTCCAGGTGAAGACCGGGACGGGGGTGAAGACCGGCGGCGGGGCGGCGCGGCGCGGCAGGTCGGCGGCCGAGGCGGCAGCGGTCAGGGCGGTGAAGGCAGCCAGCGAGGCCAGGAGCTTGGTCATGAGGTAAGGTCCAAATTTCGATCTGGATGTATGGCTACCGGTTCGTGCCGAAAATAGCTGTAGTTTTATGGGCACACCATTGGGCGACGAGGCGGGGCGGCATAGTAAACTGTCTGTAAAAATGAGTTAGATTTGGGAGATATGCCGCTCGATCCTCATCCGGGCGCCACAACATCTCGCTGGCGCTTTGGTTGCATTCCGCCGGCACGTTGCCGGGTGGCTGTGGCCAAATGGCTACAGGATGGGTGGGCCGGCTCGCCGCAGCTTGGGCCCCGCACCGGATTTTCAGCCCCGCGGTGCCGATCCGGCCTGAGCATCGCTTTTTCAACCCCATCGGCTGGCCCCAGCTCTCGGACGTGAGCCGGTTGGGGCGGGCGGAAGACTGCCGTAAGGGCTGGGGGCGGCCATACGGGCGGGGATGGTCTACCCCCTCGGCGATGGTCGCTGGATGGTCGCTTGTGGGGCGCGGAAGCCGGCCGGTGGCGCGATGGACGGGGGCGCCGCTTCCGGGTCGCGGCAGAAGCCGACATCCTCGACCGCTGGACCCGGACGGTCTTGGCCGTCGCACACCGCGATCACGACACCTCGAACAACGCCGACGCCAGCCTCGCCGCCTTCTGCCAGCGCGGCCACATGATCCAAGCCGGGCCGGAGGATCGGCGGCGGCGCACGCTTTTTAGGCGGAACGCGCTCGGTGATGTGTTCGGCGGCCCATATCCGCCGTCGGGATCCACCGGTTGCTATGGCTCTTCTCTCTCCGCAACGCCTCGCAGCGCTTCCAACGCTTGTTGTCGTCCCTCCTCCGTCTCGATCTTGAACCACAGGCGCAGGCATTCGTCCGTGCTCGCGGCTTCGCCAGCAGGCGGCTTCTCGGCGAAGAATCGCTCGACAGGGACGCCGAGAGCATCAGCGAGCCGGTGCAGCGTCGCCCAATCGGGCTCGTCAAATTTTCTCATGTCATCAGCAAAACCTTAGATCGAAGATGTATGTTCCGCGATCACGAATTGACTAAAATCAACGAGCTCGGTTGAAAAGTAAAAGTATCGCTCCAGTTGAATTCGGTGGGTCTGGGGATTGGCGCTCGGGCTTCCGCGCCGATGCGAGTCAGAAGCCGAGGAGCGTTCTAGATGATCTTCGTCACGAAGGCGGACGGGGGCGTGAGCTACGTCAGTCCCGAATGGACGGTCTTCACCGGCCAGGCGGCGGCCGAGGCCGTCGAGCATGGCTGGTTCGCTTGTGTGCTTCCCGACGACCATGAGGTTGCGGTCACGTTCCTGCGCGAGGCTCGCGATCAGCAGTGCGAGTACAGCCTGCGCCTACGCTTGCGCCGTACGGACGGAAGCTACGCCTGGGCGATGATCGGGGCCGTCCCCTCGTTCGGGCCGCCCGGCCGCACCTTCCTCGGCTATCTCGGCTCGGTCACGGAGATCGCCGTGAGCGGTTCGGAACCGTTGGGTGCCTTCGGCACGCTGGCGCGCTTCGTGCCGCCGCCCGTGAGCCCGACGACGCCACCGGGCTCAGCCTTGGAGCTCGTGGCCGACCACCTGCTGATAGCCCATGGGCTCATTGAGCAGGATCATGCCAAGGAGATGCTGCCGGTTTTGCGGCAGGCCCTGATGCAGGCCGGTGTACTGCTTGCGCGGAGCATGACCGCGTCCGATCCGAGCGGCCGCTTCCATTAGGGCTCAGCGTTGAGCGGGGATCGCACTCGCCTCTTCATAGGCGATGACGGCAGCCGCCGTGATCCGGGGCATCATGCCACCGTGCGGGAAGGTCTATAGCTCCGTGCGGCAGGGGCGACGAGCACAATCTCGACCGAGTCCCGCGCGTGTCCACGGCGCTCGGTCCTGAAGCGTCTCGTCCCGCGCCCCGGCCTTCTCCCGCCCGGGAGAGGAGCCCGTTGCGCAAGTCCGGACCCGCGGCGCCTGGGCCGCGATTCATCGCAACGCGTTCGGAAATGGCTCGCGTGTCCGTCACGCCGCCGCGTCGGAACGGTATCACAGTCGCGGTCGCGCCGCGGAAGACCGGCCTGCCAGCAGAGCCGTTCGCCGCGGCGGATCGTCAAAATATTAACCTATATGCATCGCCGGAAATCAATCTTGACACCTGTTTTTCCCGTCTGTACAGATGAATCCTTCGAGATTCCGCTATTAAATACAATTATACCGACAGATCTTTCGATATTGGTGCATCTGTAGAGAGATATTGTCTATCGATGTTGCTCTTTCCGGCTTCGCGGCGTGAAGATGCATATCGTATGTCGATGTTTCATAAATTGAGCCGTCGATGGAGTTGTTTTACGTATCATATCTTCGCGGTCGGATTTGAATGATTGATTGTGAGCTTGAGAGTGTCGATTTGAAAGACAATGCTGAAAGACGGCGAGTCCGCAAGTCGTGCCGCTCAATAAGAATTTTATACGGCAAAAATTGATCTCGCGTATCGGAGAATAACTGGATCGCAACAGCAGGCGTATAGAGACGCGTTATGGCTTGTTCCCCCGGTCGTCGTATCATAATCGCGGATGATCATCCGGTGGTCCTCGCTGGATTGGCCGCCCTGCTCCGGCAGGTCAACAATCTGGATGTCGTGGCCACCTGCTGCGAGGGCGAAACGGCATTGAAGGTGATCCTCGAACTGCAACCCGATCTCGCGTGCCTCGATGTGCAGATGCCGAAATTGTCAGGTGTCGAGGTCATCCAGGCTGCGCGGCAGGCCGGTTCAGAGACGCAGTTCATTGTCCTGACCGGCTCAGTCGCTCGTGAAGAGTTTGCCACGGCCTCGGAATGTGGTGCGATCGCGATCTTTCACAAAGACTCCGCCAGCGACGACCTTCTGGATTGGATTGAAGGCGGCCATATCCAACGCCAAGGCCAATCCTATGATCGACACCATGGCGAGGACGGGGACGGTGGCACGCGGAACCTGACGGCGCGCGAACGCGAGATCGCAATGCTCGTTGCAAGAGGCCTGACGAACAAACAGATCGCGCGAGAGGCCAATATCTCGCAGGGGACAGTCAAGATCCATTTGTATAATATATTTCAGAAGTTGTCTCTCTCTAATCGGACCGAGCTGGCAAATTACGCCAATGTCCGTTCAGTTGTCGGATTGCAGGAGCAGCGCTTCTGATTCGGCCGGTCGCAGGATGCGGTTTTATTATTTACAATATTGACGGCCTGACGATCCGCGATGCGTGTTCAGTGTCCGCGTACCTGGCGAATCGGCGATCGGATCGTCGCGCGACAACCGGATGTCATCAGAACTCTGGTCCACGCCGCGTGCGACCCCGGAGACCTTGCCGGTGCCTTCGGCGCGATGTGCCGCTCTGCAGGTGGTTGCGCGGCAGCCGGACGTTGCCCGCCCGAGCCGCACAACGCGGGGCGCCGACGATGAGCGGCTCCGCGAGCGGGGGGCGCCCCGCGCAGACCGCGTGCGCGGATTTCCTCCCGCGGGCTTCGGCGATGCGCGCTGCGCCACCCGCAACGGCGCGAGATACTGGCAAGGATCCCGTCCGCAACCGCCGTATCACAATCCTGTTTGCGCGGCGAATTCCGGTTCGGTCAGGAAATTCTTTCGGACGAGGGCTGCCCGGGTCGACGTGATCATCGCGCGCAGATCGGCGTTACTGGTGCCGATGCTTTGATCGCATCCCAGCTCGATCTCCAACCCGAGACAAAGACGCTGCATCCCTGAGAGCCCGAGCATGCCGGCCATGCCTTTGAGCGCATGGACCTCCTTCGCTTTCGCCTTCCCGCTGGCATCGGTGCGGTCGAGATAGGCACAGGTGCCATGGGCATTTCGGAGTGCCTGAAGCAGGAGGGATTCGAGCTCGCTACCCAGTCTCTTTTGCAAGGACTGAAGTTTACGATCGTCGAGCAGATCGGACTGCTGAGGTGGAGGCGTCGGCGAGACCGCGCTGCCGCTCACGAGATTTCGCGTTCTCGCCGTGTAGTGAGCAATGGATGCGTTCAGCGAACCCCAATCGATCGGCTTCGCGATGCAGCTGTTCATTCCGGCTTCCAGGTAGCGCCGGCGCTCGCTCTCGTAGACGTTGGCCGTGAGCGCTATGATCGGCAGGCTCCTTTCCGGGCCCTCGAGGCGCCGGATCGCCCGCGTCGCCTCGACACCGTCCATGACCGGCATCTGGACATCCATCAGGATCAGATCGAAGCAACCCTGCTTGGCCAATTCGACAACCTCGGCGCCATCCTGGGCGAAGATCAGGGTATGACGATCCGATGCCAGCATCGAGCGAATGATACTGCGGATCAGCGGAATATCCTCGGCCACGAGGATGCGACGCGGTTGCAGATCCGATGGCCTGCATGGGATGGGGGCCACGACGTCAGATCCGTCATGCTCAAGAAGGGGGATCTCAAACCAGAAGCGGCTGCCGGAACCGGGCGAGCTGGTAAAACCGATCGTTCCGCCCATCGCGGTGACGAGACGTCTGGAGATCGCCAGTCCCAAACCGCTCCCCCCGTAGCGGCGCGCTGTCGATTTATCTTCCTGTGTGAAGGCCGTAAAAACCTCCGCTTGATTCTCTTCGGCGATGCCGATGCCGCTGTCTTGCACCTCGATCCGGAGCAAGAGCTTGTTTTCACCGATCGAGCGATGGGTTGCGATAATCCTGATCGTTCCATGATGTGTGAATTTTATCGCATTTCCGACGAAATTCAGCGAGACTTGCCGGATCTTGGTCGGATCACCGATTGCGCAAGCTGGGATACGTTCGGAATAGTCTTCCTTGAACGCGATATCTTTGGCGCGGCAGAGCGGCTGCGTCGTCGCGCATACTTCATCGAATAGGGATTTCACCGAGAAGATCGTGGACTCGATTTCGAGTTTTCCGGACTCGATCTTTGAGAAATCCAAAATGTTATTGATCACACTCAGAAGATGATGGCCGGATTGCCTGACGAGATCGAGATTTATTTTCTGATTGTCCGTCAGGGATTCCTTCGCGAGCAGGTCCACCAAGCCGAGCACGCCGGTCATGGGCGTTCGAAGCTCGTGGCTCATGACGGACAGGAAATCGCTCTTCGCCCGGCCCGCGGTCTCGGCCTTGTCACGTGCCGCTTCGGCTTCCTCACGCGCGCGGTCGGCCGCCGCGCCCGCCTCACGCAAGCGGTGGGCCGCGTTTTCAAGTCGGGCGAGAAGCACGCCCAACGGGATGGCCGATAAGAGGGCCGTGAGGACGAACAAATTGTAGATGATCAGCAATTCGGCACTCGCAGCGCCCTTGGCCGCGCTCAGGGCCGCCGGTCCGTTGAAGGTGAACAATCGAACGGCGAGCGACACACCGAAGACCGCCGCGCTGCTGCCCAACAATCCGCCGCTGAGCGTTGCCAACAGCAACAGCGGTATCGCGAGAAAAAGAAACGGCGTGTGAGACACCAGCAGAGCGTAACTGGCGGCCGCACTCGCGATCGTCAGAACGGCGATCTGAGATAATTTCCGGGGGTTGAGCCTTTCCAGAAGAGACCGTTCAGTCCAGCTCAGCACCAAAGGCAGCACTACGAGCAAGTCGAGGGCTTCGGTGAAAGACCGGGCCTGGATGATCGGCCGCTCCGTTGCGGGAACAAGGAGACTGATCCAGGCGAATTCGAACGCCGCGCTCAGCAGGCAGGCGAGCGAGCTGAAGACCGTAAGAAGGAGGATGGTTTTGACTGATAAGTACCAATTTGCTCCGCGGTTTATCTGCCTGAAAAGTGCCGCCGTCGCGCAGATTTCGAACAAGTCCGCGATGACGATGCCGGATGTCGCCAGAATCGATTTGCCGATCAACAGGTGGGCGGCGAAGTTGGCGGCCGCGGCGGTCGCGATCGCCGGCGGCCATGCTTCCCGGCGTATACGGAGCAGGATGGCCAGGAAGAGGCTGTTCGCGCACCAGGGTATGATCGCGAAGACGGCGTGCTCGTTCACATAAAAGCGGCTTGCTGCGGGGATCAGATAGAGGATCGGAACGGCGCCGAAGGCGGCTGCAAAAATCCAGTTGCCGCCGGCGGGTCGGGTGAGCCCATCGATGATGTGCTTCATCTGACGCATGAGGGCGTGCCTCGTGGATCGGAAGCAGGTTACAGTCTCGGTCGCCGTCTGCGGTTCGCGGCCATGAGAATGGAGCGGTTTCCCGGTGGGTCAACTATTTTCATCGACAGAAGATTGTATTCAAGTCGCGATATGAATCTGTATATCGCGATTGTCTGTAAAATCTGAATTTTCAGTCCTTTGTCCCGAGGTCCTGACGATCGTTTGCGTTTGAGCGCGGACCGAACCGGCCGTCACACGCGGCGCCGATGCCCGTCGTCAGTCGCGCGGAGGGGGACTTCGGCCTTGAGGACTGGACGCTCTGGTTCGTTCCGGGTGGGAGATGCGTCGGCCGGCACGGGGCGGCGCGAGGGTGGGTCCGACACTTGAGCCTTGCCCCCTCACGCATGATGGCATCGCCCCGGTCGATATCCGGTGGGCGCGGGGATGCTTGGGCGCCCCTGCCCTCGCACATGACGTTCGAGGCCGCGGCAGGCGTCCGGATCCTGCCCGATCGCGGTGCGCACGGCACATTTCACGAGGCTGCTGTGTCGTCCGGATGAGACGCGGGTCCCCTCCTCTGGACGGGAGAGGGGGCACGCCGCGCCCGTCACAGCTTCACCGTTGTGGATCGTGCGCGTTGCAACCGGACACCGCCCGTGCGCCGCAGCGAACGATCAGCCGGATCATCTCCGGCATCGCGGCGCATGAGCGTCCGGGTCATCGCCCTGCCGCCGACGCGCGCGCACAGGATCCGGCTGCTCCGGATCCCGTGAACGGTGCTTCGATCAGGTTCACCGGCCGATGCGTGGCCTGCAAGCCATGGTGCGGCCGTGGGCCGGTCAGTGAGCGGGCGGATTGGCCGTCACGTCACGGATCTCTTCGGGCCCAAGCCCGAGATTGTGAACCGCATCCGGCGAGAGCTCGCCGACCGTCTCGACGCGATCGGCTGGCGGCGCCCCGTCGGCGGCTTTGTTGACGAGATACAGCGCCCGGCGCGGATCCGCCTCCGCAACCGCGTAAAGCTTCGGCGCAGTGAAATTCCCGGCCTTCGTAATTTTTACGACCCAGCCACTCATCGCTTGTCTCCGCAACATGTCCGCCTCGGCAGGTCGCATCAGGATCGCGCCGAGCAGAACTAAGGAACATGTGAGATACGTGGCCTTATTAGGCCGATAAGGCCGCGATGTCAAAGTACAATTAAGCCGCGAAAAAAGCGGCTCCACTGTCGTCGCGTTTCGGAAAGCTGATTTGATCGAGCTGTTCGAGTTCCGCGGCAGCCTCACGGACACCCTGCCCGCGTGCCGCTTCGAACCAGCGGCGTGCCTCGGCCTCGTCCTTCGAGCCCGTGAGCCCGCGGGCCAGGTAGCGACCTGCAGCCAGTTGCGCATCCGCATGTCCTGCCTCCGCCGCTGCTCTGAACAGGCTCAACGCACGGGGGAAGTCCGGTTTCAGACCGTACCCGCCGTCGAGCATGGCGGCCAGAGCATAGATTGCCCCGACATGGCCGCTCTCGGCCGCGCGCTCGAACAGATGGAAGGCCTGGACGCGGTCGACGGGGCCCCCTCGGCCGTTGACCATCATCTCGCCCAGCATCGCCTGCGCCTCCGCGACGCCGCCTTCGGCGGCTCGCGCGATCCAAGTCCGGCCCTCCACGGCATCGCCGACGACCCCTCGGCCCTCGGCGATCATCCGACCGTACCAAAACTGGGCGATCGGCATCTCCTCGGCCGCCTTGCGCAGCCACAGGGCCGCCTGCGCCTCGTCGTATCCACCGCCGATGCCGTGCGACAGACAGATGCCGAAGTTGAAGGCCGCCGCCAGATTGCCCTGCCTGGCGCCGCGCTCAAACCAGTGGCGGGTCCGCACATCGTCGCCGGGCGCGCCCTCACCGGCGAGGATCAGATTTCCGAGATCGACCTGGGAGACTTCACTGCCGAGGTTGGCCGCCTCCCGCAGCCAGTGCGCGGCCCTGTCCGGGTCCTGAGCGCCGCCCAGGCCGACTTGGTAGAGCTGGCTCAGCGTTCGCGCCGCGCCGGCATAGCCGGCCTTTGCCGCGCGCTCGAGCCAGAGCGCCGCTTCGGCGAAATTGGGCGCCAGATCGCCGCCTCTGGCATGCAGGTGCCCGACCAGCGCGGCGGCGTGTGCGTCTCCGGCCAGACCCGCGCGTCTGAGCCACGTCTCCCCCAGGATCGGATTCCGCTCGACGCCGTCGCCATTGAGCAGTGCGAGACCCAAGCTCGTTTGGGCGGCGACGATGCCGCCCTCGGCCGCCCGCGCGTAGAGCTCGACGGCGCGTTCCGCACTTCTCGGCACGCCGATGCCTGCATGCGTGAGCGCACCGAGCAGGAACAACGCATCCCCCAAGCCGGCCGCCGCCGCCTTCTCGATCTCGGCGACCGCCAGCGCAGTGTCCTCGGGCGTCTGCTTCCGCAGACGCAGCAGTCCCAGGCCGAGATGCCCCTGCGGACAGCCTGCGCCGGCCGACGCCAGGTACCAGCGTTCCCCCTCGGCTTCGTCGCGCAGGGCGTTCGGGCCCGCCGTCAGGATGTAGCCGAGCAGGGCCTGCCCTTCGCGCGAATCGTTGGCGGAGGCCCGTCGCGCCCAGAGGATGGCGGAGACGGGATCGGATTGCTTTCGCTCGTCGGCGCGGTCGAAGGCCAACTCGTCCGTGAGCGAAGACCTCTGCTCCGCCATCCCGGTATCGCCGCGCATGCACAGCAACGCGAGCTTGAACTGTGCCTCCGCATGCTCGCCTTCTGCCGCGGCGGTCATCCAGCGGACGGCTTCGGTGATGCTCTCGGGGACGCCCGTCCCGTCCAGGTAGCATTGCCCGAGGTGGAACTGCGCGTCCGGCAAGCCGCCCTGGGCCGCCCGGCTGATCTGAGCGACGCCGTCCTTGAACCGGCCGCTCTCCAGCAGGCTGAGGCCGAGCCTGAGCCGCGCGGTCGGAGATGCCGGAGCCAGGAACCTGTCGACGATCTTCATCCGCCGCACGCCTCCGAAGAGTAGCGATTATTCACGGCTCCCGCATCCCTTCAAGTCCGACGGGCAGCAGGCGGGCGAACAGATACTTGAGCATCGTTCGATCCCCGACCATCACATCGGTCGTCACGGGCATACCGGCGGTCATGTGGAAGTTATCGGGCAGTCCGTGAAGCTTGATCGCGGTCAGTTCCACGCGCGCGCGGAACCAGACGCCGTTGGCCGCCTGCCCGCCGACACTGCTTCGCTGCGTCTCCTGCTGCCCGGTGAAGCTGTCGGCGCTCACGCTCTTCACGACGCCGTCCGCCATGCCGTACTGCACGAAGGGGAACGTATCGAACTTCACGCTGACTTTCTGTCCGGGATGGACATAACCCGCCTCGTCGGCCGCGATGCGCGTCTCGACTTCCAGGGGCGTGTCCCGCGGCACCAGGGTGATGAGCTGCTCGCCGGATTGCAGGATCGAACCGACCGACACCTTGGCGACATTCAGGACGATCGCGTCCTGTTCGGCCACCAGATTGACCAGCTGTCGACGGAGGGTCGCCTTCCGCAGGCCTTCCTGGGCCTCGTTGAGGCTGCGGCGCCGCAGGGTGATCTCCTGGCTGATCTGCGATTTCCAGTGCTGCGAGAAGGCATCCCGCTCGGCGATCATCTGATTGAGGTCGTTCCGGGCCCGGCCCGCGGACGCGGTCGCATCTTTCAGGTTCCTCTGCATCTCGATGCGCTGGTCCTGAGCGACCAGGCGATTCATCTGGCTGCCGACCTGGAGGCGCTCCAGCTGCAGGCGTTTCGATTCGAGGATCCCGGCGATCTCCGCGCGCTCGCCGAACGCCTTGGCGTCGAGATCCGCGCGCGCGAGCTGCGTCTCCAAACCTCTGATCTTCTGATCGTAGCTCTCGATCTGGTGCCGGTACTGGGCTTGTCGCTGCCCGTAGAGAGCGACCTGAATCACGGTCGCGGCGTCGGCCGAGGACGGATGGAACGGCGATCCTGTGCTCTCCGCCGTCAGCCGATCCACCTCCGCCTGAAGGCTGAGAACTTGGTTCTCCAGGGCCCGAGCGTCGGCGCCGGTGAAGGTCGGATCGAGTTCGGCAAGGAGTTCGCCGGCGCGGACGACTTGGCCTTCGCGAACCTTGATCGAGCGCACGATCGACGTTTCCAAGGGCTGAAGGACGATCGTCGGGCTCGTCGACACCATCCGCCCCCCGCCCGTGACCACGACGTCGACGGGACACGTGGCCAGGATGAGGCCCGAGGCGATCACGAGCGTGAGGACCACGCCGAGCATGCTGCGCGCCGCAGGTTGAACCGGCATCGCGAGGAGCGCCGCCGTCGGAGACTGGAACTCCAGGAGGACCGGACCGACATCCGCCTCCGCGGGCGAGAGGCGTCTGATCCGGAAATTGAACCAGCTTGCGAGAGAGTTACTCATCGGCGAGCCCTTGTTTCCGTATGGCCGTGGCTCAGAACAACCTGAGGGCTTGCTCCACCCGGCGCCGCGTTCGTCCGGAGCGAACGGCGCAATCTGCGGTCTCCGATCAGGTGGCGCTCAGGTAGATCGGGGACGGACGCGCCTCCTCCAGATGCCGATTCTGCTGTTGCCACAACTGCTTGTAGATCGTGCAATGCTCGACCAGATGGTCATGGGGACCGATGGCGATCGCACTGCCCTTGTCGAGCACCAGGATCTGGTCGCAACGGATCAGGGACGAGAGCCGGTGGGACACGATGATCATGGTCCGGCCGCTCGCGATCCGCTGGAGGTTCGCGTTCACCAGGGCCTCGCTTTCGGGATCCAGCGCGCTGGTCGCCTCGTCCAGGATGAGCAATCTCGGATCCGTGATCAGGGCGCGGGCGATCGCGAGCCGCTGCCTCTGGCCGCCCGACAGGTTCGCGGAGCCCTCTTCGATCCAGGTCTCGTAGCCGCGGGGCAGCCGTTCGACGAACTCTTCCGCGCCAGCAAGCCGCGCGGCGCGGATCACGTCCTCGAAGGTCAAGCCCGGCCGGCCGGCGATGATGTTCTCACGCACCGTCCCGCGGAACAGGAAGTTGTCCTGCATGACCACGCCGAAGCTCCGACGCAGGTGCGTGAGGTTGATCTCGCGCAGGTCCGAGCCGTCGATCTTCAACCGGCCCGTGTAGTCGCGATTGATCCCCTGCAGCAGGCGCGCGATGGTCGACTTGCCGGACCCGCTGCGGCCGACCAGCCCCAGCATCGTTCCCGCGGGGATGCTGAAGGAAACCTCGCGCAAGGCCGCCGACTGCGCGCCCGGGTACCGGAAGCCGACCTCCTCGAAGCTTATCTGTCCCGCGAATTGGGGGCGCAGGCCGCTCCGTGCCGCCTCGGTCTCGGTCGGATGGTTGAGCACCTCCGCGACCTGGCTGATCGACATGCGGATCTCTTCGATGTCCTGAAGCAGCTTGGCGAAGCTGATCAGCGGGCTCGCGACGCGGCCGCCGAGCATCATGAAGGCGATCAGGCTGCCCGCGGTGATGCCGGTCGTTCCCGCCGGGGCCAGGACCACGATGTACGCGCCGCAGAGGAGGATGCCCCGGTCGATGAAGCGCTCGAGCGGCAGCGAGAGCGTCTGCGCCCAGTTGACGATACGGCCGGCCGCCAGCCGCGCCTTGCCCGATTCGGCGACGCGTTCGTCCCATTCGCGCTTCCGCACGTCCTCGATCGCCAGCGACTTGACCGTCCGCATCCCGTGCACGGTCTCGACCAGGGTCCCGCCCTTCTGGATCTCGGCCGCGATCAGCCGCGCATAGACGGTCCGGATCGCCGGCAGGAAGGCCAGCACGAGCCCCCCGACACAGGCGGACGCGACCAGCACCATCCACGCCAAGGTCACGCTCATGTAGAACAGGAACGGCAGCAGGACGACGAGCGTGAGCAGGTCCAGAACGGTCGAGACCAGCTTCCCTGTCAGGAAGTCGCGGATCTTGAAGACCTGCGAGATTTTATGGGTCGTCTCGCCGGTCGGGGATCGCTCGAAGAACTCGATCGGCAAGGCCAGCAGGCGCCGGAACACGTGAACGTTCAGACGGGCATCGATCCGAGTCGACATCACCTCGACGATCTCGCGCCGCGCGTAGCTGATCAGCGCTTCGTAGACCGTCACGAGGACCAGCATGAGCGTGATCAGCGTGAGCGTCGACACCGTGTTGTGGGTCAGAACCCGGTCGAGTGCCGCCATGACCAGGAATGGCGGCAGGATCTGCAGAACGCTGACCGCCAGGGAGGCGGTCAGGATCTCGCGGAGATTGCGCTTCTCCGTGAGGACGAGCCTGGCGAGCCAACCGAGCGAGAAGGCGGCCTCGTCGTCCGTCGTCGCGCGCGAGCGGCGGACGAGAAGGGCCTCGCCGTTCCAGACCCGCTCAAGGCGCAGCTCGTCGATCTCGATGCCGGTGCCGCTGGGGCCCGTCGGTCCCTCGATGAAGCAGACGCCTCGCTCACGATCGCGGCGCGTGATGAGGGCGGCATGCCCGTCGGCAAGAAACACAACGATGGGGCCGACGTGTTCCAGCCGCATGAGCTGGGACCGGCGCATGCGCACCGCCCTGGCCCAAAGGCCGGACGCCGTTGCCCATGCCGCGAGTGAGGCCGGCGCCGGTACCGGACCTTCGGACTCGCGCGGGTAGTCGGCGGGATCGAGGTCAGCGCCATGGTAGTGTGCGACCCGCACAACCGCCATGATACGCGCCTGCGCCTCGCGCGACATCGCGCGGTCTGAGACGCTCACCTCTCGAACTCCGAACGCGGCCCCGCGGGTGTCGGGCGCTGGTGCATGGCGACTCCACGTCGTCTGATCGGGTCATGCGAAGCTCGGGCAGGCACCCTGAGGGGGCGCCTGCTCGGTGCGTCTCATGCGGGCGCGCCCGCCGCTCACGATCATGCCGGCCCGCGGTTCGGGCTGGAATAGGCCACAGGTTATAGACTTCTTAACCTTTTCGACTTCGGCGCCTGCCAGGTCCGCAGATCGTCTCGTGAAATCTGCTTTCGCATCCGCCTGACCGTGATTCGGTTTTGGGTCCGGCGTGTTTAGTTAACGAATTATAACCTCTGGCATATGGCTCGGCCAATTTGTCTCGCGATAGGAGGATCCCCTGTGCTGGCATGCTGCCTGGTATGCGCTGCCTTGTGCGAAAACAGATCTGATTTCCGTTGTTCGAGAGGCCGGCGCCACCAAGACTGAAGGTGGGCAAGAGCCATAGCGAGGGAGATTGCAATGGCCAACGAAAACTTGTCCGGAACCTCAAGCGACGGCCTCGTTGCATTCTCCGGAACAGCGGATGCCGGAGATCAGCTGTTTTTCTACGCCAGGCAGAATGGGAACTGGATCCTGCTCGGATCTACGGTGGCCGATACGCCGAATCCCTTCTCGACGGGCGGTAGCTTTTCCTTCTCCGCGGCGCTCGGCCAGGGGATTTATGAGCAATTCGCGATCTACGATGCGACGGGAACGGGCATCAATATCACCACCGCGCAGGTCGCATTCAGCGGTGGCACGCAGAGCGCCACCAATGGTGCCGGAAGCACGAGCGTAACGTTCACCAACGATGGCGGGTACCCGATCACCGGCGTGGTCGGCGTCACCGGCGCGACCGGTAGCACGGGGGCGACCGGTGCCACGGGAGCCACCGGCAGCACGGGAGCCACGGGTTCGACCGGCGCCACGGGCTCGACGGGCGCCACGGGTTCTACGGGCGCCACGGGCTCGACGGG